>CAZAFS010000117.1:0-4825 GCA_964484165.1 uncultured Opitutaceae bacterium
CGCGGATGACGGTCTGGTTGGGACAACCTTTTTCAAAATAAACGAGGAAGAAATCCCGGGCTGGCGTGCGGGCGCAATACGCCCAGCCGAGGAAGCCCTTGGCCGCGTGGGTCGCGCTGGGCGACACCAGGTTGGCGTCGGGCACCAGATCCTGGTAGCGCCGCCCTTCGGAGAACGCGAAGATCTGGAGATACCGCATCTGGTTGGCCGAATTCCACTGGAACGCCTGCCACATGAAAGGATCGGAGCCCGGCTCGATGTCCGCACCCCAGATTCCTTCCGCTCCGTAGACGTGGCCGGCGAAGCCGCCGGACAGAAAACTGCCGTACATGCCCGACCGCACGTCGCGGTCGTCCGCTTCCGTCCCGCCCGGCGCGCCATACTTGTACGGCGGATAGCGCTTGTCGGCCATGCCTGCGTAGTACGGCTCGCCGTTCAGTGCCGGCCGCGCCGGCTGGGCATGGAAGATTTCCGTGAGGTACCAATAGGCGTCGTGTTCGCGGAGATTGCCGATCTGGTGAAACGTCAGCCAGCGATTCTGCTCGGGTCCGCCGAAGTTCAGCAGGCTCGAGACCGACGCGTTGCAGGACGCGAGCGTGCCGAACGGCGGCGGCCCGAACTTCTCGATCACGAGATTCGCGGCCTGGTTCAGCTGCTGCGGGGTGGCCGTCATCTGCGGGTAATCATAGTGCACCGGACTGAACAGGCAGTTGTTCGCCTGGTAGCGGCTCCAGACGTACTCGACGTATCGCGTGTAGGATTCCGGCCAGGCATAGTACTTGGCCCAGCAGGAGGTCATGTCCCGCCGCGCCACCTCGATCATCGGAATGAAACCGTGCGCGTTGAGGTAGTCGATTTTTCGGTCGAGGTACTGGAAATAGGCGGGGTTGATGCGGTCCACGTCCGGATACACCTGCTCGAAGCCCGGCACCTTGCCCGGAAAGAGGAAGGCCCGGCCGCCCTCGTTATCCATGTCCTTCGCCTGCCACAGCGGCCGCGGCCGGTGGTTCGCGATCTCCGCCTGGTCGACCCACGCCGAGCGCACGCCGAGGTCGGCCTTCTGGTCAATCCAGACGTCCCACGGCTGCCCGTCGTTGGCCCAGTTGGGGAAGGCAGCGATGATGGCCACGGCGTTGAATCCCTGGTTCTGCCGCAGGCGCAGGAAGTCCTTGAAGCCGGCCTCCGGGCCGAGGGGCCGCGCCCGGTCGTCGTCGTACCACTTGAAGCGGTTGGTGGCCGCCGCGTACCAGGTGTCGCCCAGCAGGAAAAACGGCGTGCCGTCGGCGTACTGGAAGGCGTGCCCGTTGGCCGTCGGCCCGATCATCCCGCGCCGGAGCGGGTTGGCTTCCAACTCGACCGGGCTCCACCCCAGCGCCGTGAAGCCGCCGGAGTGATCGTTCAATCCCGGGTCGTCCTGGTTTGAGCCGCTGCGCCACGTCCATTCCCCGGGAGCGGTCGCGAGAACGCGCACGCGAAAGACGTCGCTGCCGTCCCAAAACCCGTAGCAGCGCTGCTCGAACCCCGGTCCGCGGAGATCCACCCACACCTCGACCGCCGTGTAGGGATTGGCGTAGGTCTTTTCGGCCTGAAAGGTGAGCTCGACCTTCTCCCAAACGTGCACCTCGGCGCGCGCCGGCTGGAAATTGAGCCCGGCGCCAAGAACCAGCAGGGGGAGCAGGGATTTCATGGTGGCAGTTATCGGAAGCGTGCTCCCGAGGTCAAATGGGAAGGCGGCGCGACCCCAGGGCGGCGGCAAGAATTCGGGTAACCTTTCCGTCCGGGCGCGGTTTCCCTTTGGTGACCCGGCTTGGTGGCGCCTCCCGGTTTTTGTCGCCACCCGCCGGGTCCTCTTCCACGCTTCCAGCCGATGTCCCTGCTCCACGCCGATCAACTCTCGAAACGATTTGGTGAACTGATCGCGGTCGACCGCGTTTCGTTCGAGGTCAAGGAGGGGGAAATCTACGGCCTGCTCGGCCCCAACGGCGCCGGCAAGACCACCACGATCTCCATGCTCTGCGGCCTCCTCCGGCCCGACGGTGGCAGCGTGGTCATCGACGGCCACGACTTCTGGACCGATCCGCAGGCCGCGCGGCGCATCATGGGCGTCGTGCCCCAGGAGGTGGCCCTGTACGAGGAGCTGTCGGGCCGCGAGAATCTCGAGTTCTGGGGCCGCATGGCCGGCCTGACCTCGCACGACGCGCACCGGCGGGCCGACGAGCTGCTCGCCGCGCTGTTGCTGGCCGACCGGGCCCGCGACCCGGTGAAGAAATATTCCGGCGGCATGCGGCGGCGCATCAACCTCGGCTGCGCCCTGCTGCACCGGCCGCGGCTCCTCCTGCTCGACGAGCCGACCGTCGGCATCGATCCCCAGGCCCGCCTCAACATCCTCGAGTTCATCCGGGGGCTGGTGCAGGGCGGCACCGCCATCCTCTACACGACCCATTATCTCGAGGAGGCGGAGACCCTCTGCCACCGCATCGGCATCATCGACCACGGCCGGGTGCTCGCGGAAGGCACGCTGCCCGAGTTGCAGCGCCGCCTCGGCGAGGCGCGGCTCTTCGTCATGGAAGGCCGGTTCGACGGCGTCGCGCCGGACACCTGGCCCGGCTTTCACGACCAGTTTCGCGTCATCCAGCAGTCGGAGCGCCAGCTGGTCGTGTCGGCCGTGGGCGAGCGCGATCCGGCCGACTGCCTCAAGCAGCTGCTGGCGCTGCCGGTCCAGCTCGAGAACGTCACGCTCAAGCGGCCGAGCCTCAACGACGTGTTCCTCCAGCTGACGGGCCGCGAGCTCCGGGAGTGACCATGCTGCGCACGCTGCTCGCCAAGGATCTGCGCCGCGCCGGGCGCAACCCTGTGCCCTGGCTCATCTCGCTCGGCGTACCCCTCATCATCACGGCCCTGGTCGGCCTGGCCTTCGGCCCGGCCTCGTCCGGCGGCGGCATCGGGCGCATCAAGCTCGGGCTGGTGGACGAGGACGACTCGGCGCTGACGCGCATGCTGCGCGGCGGTCTGAACCAGCAGGAGGCGGGCAAGTACGTGGAGCCGCATTTCCTCACCCGCGCCGAGGCGCTGACTCAGATCAACGCCAACAAGCTGGCGGCGGTGGTCATCATCCCGAAGGGTTTCACCCGCGACTACCTCACGGCCAACCGGCCGGTGAAGCTCGAGCTCGTCAAGAACCCGGCCCAGTCCATCCACCCGGCGATCGTGGAGGAGATGCTGGCCACGCTGGTCACCGGCCTCAACGCCGTCTCGCGCAACCTTCAGGCGGACTTTCCGGAGTGGCGCGCGGTGTTCAACGGAGATCAGGGCATCGATCTGCGCACGGTGGGCCGGCTGCTGGAGCATGCCGGCGATCGCTTCGAGGTGGCGCGCGCCTCCCTGCCGCCCCTGATCACCTACGAGAAGCAGACGTTGCCGGGACAGCCGGCCTCGACCCCGGGCGGGGGCGAGGCCCGCGGCATTTTCGCCTATCTGATCCTGGGCATGGCCGCCATGTTCCTGCTGTTCATGGCCGACAGCGCGATGCGCGGCCTTTATCGCGAGGTGGGCCTGCATACGCTGGCGCGTTTCCGCACCCTGCACGAAGGCTTGGGGGTCTTCATCGCGGGCAAGGTGCTCGTGGCGCTGGTCATCGTCGCCATCGGCGCGCTCATCCTGCTCGGCGGCGGCACGCTCGTTTTCGGGTTCGAGTGGCGGCATCCCGCGATCCTCGCCCTGCTGGTCGTTTCCTATGCGCTGTTTGGGGCGGGCCTGATGGGCTTCATTGCGGCGCTGGCGGGGGACGAGCGCCGCGCCGACCGGTTCAACAACCTGGCCGTCATGATCCTGGCGCTGGCCGGCGGGTGCATGTTCCCGCCGGAGCAACTCGGTTCGTTCCTGAGCGACCATGTCACGCCCTTCATGCCGACCGGGTGGTTTGTCTCGGCCGCGCGGGGCCTGCAGTTCGGCGGCCCCAACGCGGCGTGGCCGGTCGCCGCCGTGAAACTCGGCGTGCTGGGCGCGCTGCTGATCGCGGCGTCCGCGGCGCTCTTCCGGCGACGGCTGGCGAAAGGGGTGCGGTGATGCGTGCCCTCTTCACCCTTGGTCACAACGACCTCCGGCGGTTCCTGCGGGACCGGGCTTCCTACATCTGGCTGTTTGTGATCCCGACCATCTTCGTGTACGCGATGGGCTTCGCCTTCCGCGGCCAGCCCGATCCGTCCAACCCGCGGCCGTGGGTCCTCATCGACAACCGCGATCCCGGCTTCCTCGGCCGGGTCTTTCTGGAGGAGCTCGGCGTGCAGGGCGTGAACGTGGTGACGCCGGCGAACGCCGGGTCGGCCAAACGCGGCATCCGCATCCCGGCGGACTTCACCGCGCGGGTGCTGGCGAAGCAGGCGGTGAAGGTGGAGTTCTTCAAGATCGAGGGCTCCGACGACCAGTCGGCCGCGCTGGTCGAGCTGCGCCTGGTGCGCGCGCTGGTCGCCCTCAACGCCCACCTGATCGAGCATGCGACGACCACCGACGGCGCGCCGCCGACCGAGGAGGCGCTGCACGCGCTCATCGCGAGCCCCAACCCGGTGACGCTCGACGCCCGGTTTGCCGGGCGCAAACCCATCCCCGTTGGGTTCAACCAGTCGCTGCCGGGGATCATGGTGATGTACCTGCTGATGAACCTGATGATCTTTGGCGGCTCAATGATCGCGGCCGAGCGCAACAACGGCGTCTTGCGCCGACTGAGCATCAATCCGGTGCGCCGGGGCGAACTCATCTTCGGCCGGATGTATGGCCTGATGCTGCTGGCGGCGGTCCAGGTCGCCTATTTCCTGCTCATCGGCCAGTT
>CAZAFS010000117.1:4925-8659 GCA_964484165.1 uncultured Opitutaceae bacterium
GACGGATTGCATCAACTGATCACCTTCGGCGCCGGGCTCGGCCAGGTGTGGCCCGCGCTTGGCGTGCTGGCGGCGTACGGGCTGGTCGCGAATCTCGCGGCCGTGAAGTTCTTCCGCGTCTGAGCCTCAGACGCGCCGGTGCGCGCCGCGCGGTGACGACTCAGGCGGGGCCGGCGGCGCCCCACATGCGCCGCTGGAGCTCGACGAACCGGCTCACGATCGCCCCCTGGACCGGATGCCGCCCGTTGGTCACGCACTGGCGCGCGCCGACCCACACTTCGCGAATCGCCCGGCGCTCCAGCGCGAACACGACGTTGCCCAGCAACGCGTCGACCTCCGCGCCGGCGATCGACGGGTCGTAAAGGTTGACCGTGAAGAAATCGGCCGGGCGCCCGACTTCGAGCGCGCCGCTCGGAGCCCCGAGGCTGCGCGCGCCCGCCGCGGTCGCGGCCTGCAGGAGCGCCGCCGCTCCGGCGCCGGCCGCGCCCGGCGCCCGGCCGGCGCGCAGCGAACGCTCCAGCAGCCGGGCGTCCTCGAGCAGGTTGATCTGCAGCTGGCTGTCCGTGCCGAGGGCCAGCGTCGCGCCCGCGACGAGCAGCCGGTCGGCGGACGCCGCCGCGTCGCTCTGGCCGCCGGCCGCGACGGGGCACACGCAGACCGTCGCCCGCGCCGTCCCCAGGAGCCGCACGTCGTCGTCGGTCAGGTGGAGGGCGTGGATGGCGGTGAACCGCTTGTCGAGCAGCCCGTGCTCCGCCAGCAGCGCGACCGGCGTGCGACCGTATTCGGCGGCGCACGCCTCGTTGTCGGCCGGTTGCCTGGACACCGGGATGTGCAGCCGCAACCGCTGCGCATGCGCGTAGGCGGCGATGGCCTTGAGGTAGTCGAGCGGCACGGCGCGGAGGCTGTGCGCGGCGACGCCGACCCACGCGTCGTCGCCGGGATGGTTGCGCGCGACGAACTCGCGCAGGGCGTCGACCTCGCGCAGAAACTGGTCGGGCGTCGGGGTCAGGCTGCGGGCCAGGCCGGGATCCGGCCGCGGGCCGGGGCCGGCGCGCGCCGCGGCCACCCGGAACAGCGCCAGCCGGATGCCGGTGTCCCGCGCGGCGCGGAGGATTTCGTGGCTGAGGCGGTTCGGTTCGGGCCACGGTGCGCCATCCGGCTGGTGATGCAGGGTGTGAAACTCGCCGACGCAGGTAATGCCGGAGAGCAGCATCTCCATGAACGCCATCCGCGCGGCGTCGTACAGGTCGGCGTCGGACAGGCGGCCGGCGGCGAGCGGGGCCGGATCGAGTTCCGGGTGGCCCGGCGGACCGGCGCGCCCGCGCAGCACCCGCTGCCAGGCGCGCGAATGCCCGTTCACAAGTCCGGGCAGCGCCGCCTGCCCGGTGAGGCGCCTGGCGCCGGCCAGATCCGCCGGTTCGCGCGAAAAACGCGTGATGCGGCCCAGGTCGTCGGCGAAGAACGCCAGCCCCGGCTCGAATTTTTCGCCCGTGTAGACGCAATCGGGCAACCAGCCGGTTTCCCGCGGCGGCGGCGTTGGGCCGGCCTTCGGGGGCGGGGATGCTGACGGGGCGTGGTGGTTGCGTTCGCTCACGGGGCGCCGGGTGTTCATTCCAGCACAAGCGATCGGGCGGCCGGGTCAATCCAACGTCATGCGCCGCTCCAGGCCTGGCGGCCCGGTTTCCGGACGTCGACGTCCGCTCCCGGGCCCTTGCGGGGGATCCGGATCCGGACTAGCTTCCTTCCGTGCGCTACGATGTCATCACCACCAAAACGGCTGCGCAGGCTGCGGCTGACCTGCAGGCGGTCGCCAAACAGCACGGCTTCGGCACCCTGCACGTCTACAATCTCAAGGAGACGCTGACGGCGAAGGGCTTTCCCCAGAGCCAGGAGTGTTTTGTCCTCGAGGTCTGCAATCCCGCGCAAGCCAATCGCGTCCTCGGCCTCGATTTCTCCATGAATGTGGCGCTGCCGTGCCGCATTTCCGTCTACGAAGACGGAGGCCGCACAAAGATCGGCATGATCCGGCCCAAGGCCATGCTCGTCATGCTGTCCGATTCGTCCGCGCTCCGCGCCATCGCCGACGAGGTCGAGACGACGATGGTCCGGATCATTGACGAGGCGAAGTAGCCCGCGGCGCGCCGGGCCCCGGCTTGGACCCGGCCTGCTGCCGGGCCTGGAATTCGGCGCTGCGGCGCAGATCGTTCTCCAC
Organism: uncultured Opitutaceae bacterium; assembly: GCA_964484165.1. Taxonomy (GTDB): domain Bacteria; phylum Verrucomicrobiota; class Verrucomicrobiia; order Opitutales; family Opitutaceae; genus Fen-1467. The sequence continues at coordinate 7,138 of CAZAFS010000117.1, forward strand.
GTCGCGTTCCGACCAGCGTTGATCCACGATCTTCTTGCGGTAGCCCTCCAGCCCGATGCGGTCCGGATCGCGCTCGAGCACTTTCCGGTAGGCTTGCGTCGTCTTCGCGTCCGGCAGGGTCACGCGGTACTCGACGCTCTCGCGGATGCGGTCGCGCATCTGCTCCTCGGTGAGGCCCTGGCGCAGCAGTTCCCGGTAATGCTCGCGCCCCTCCGGATCAGGGGCGCGTTCGAGCAGGTCGCGATAGGCGCGGTCAATGAGGGAATCGATCTGGCGTGGGCCGCGTTCGTCCCGGTCGCGCGGCGGCCGGCGGTCGTCGTCGTGCCGGGCGACCGGCGCCGGCGCGTAAATGACCGGGGGCGGCGCTTGCTCATAAACGACCGGGGGCGGCAACGGGGCGGGCGGCGGCCCGCGGCGTTCGATAACGATGGGAGTGCACGCGGCGCAGATGAACAACGCCAGGAGCGGCGGGAAGCAGCGCATGGAACAGGGGGGGTGAGAGCTGAAGCGGTCGGAATCGGGCCGGCACCGGCGCCGCCGGTGCACGTCCGCAAGCCCCAGCAGAATGTTTTTCCCGCCGGCACTCAAGCCCGCGGCCCGGTCCGGTCACGCGCTGGCGAGCGGCAGGATGACGAGGCTGGTGGTGCCCTTGCCGGCCGTGCTGTCCAGGCGAAGCTCGCCGCCGAAGTGTCGCGCGAGTTTGCGCACCAGCGCCACGCCGAGGCCGAGGCCCTGATGTTCCAGTAGCTTGTGGTCCGGCTGGCGAAAGGCGCCGAGCCGGGTCAGCTGATCCGGAGTCATGCCGCGGCCGGTGTCGGTCACGGAAAAATGCAGTTGTCCGCCCTCCGACCACGCCCGCACCTGCACCGCCGTGTCCTTGCGCGAGTAGACGAGGGCGTTGTCGACCAGCTCCTCGGCCAGGATGGCGAGATCTTGGGGATCCGCTTTCAGGCTCGCGCCGGCGAGTTCGGGCACCACGTCGGTGCCGCGCTGGTGGCGCTCGGCGGCCGCCTTGATGCCGGCGGACAATGCCGCCACCACGGCCTCGGGTCCCAGCAGCGGGCGCGGGTGCCCGGATTCCGGCGTGTCGAGTTCGAGGATGAGAAGGTAGTTGCGCAGGATGCGGTGGAGCCGGCGGGAGGCCCGGCGGATGTCCCGCAAATCCTGGCGGATCTCGTCCTTGCTGAGGATGTCGAGCTGTTTCTCCAGCAACTCCGTGAACCCCAGGATGCCCGCCAGCGGCGTGAAGAACGCCTGCGGCAATGTCGAATGCAGGCTTTCCCGCAGCTGCTCCACGACCCGGTCGTCAATGCGGCGGCTGAGCTCCGCCCGCTGCATCCGGGCGGCGACGCAGCGGAGCAGTTCCGGGAGCCCGAAGGGTTTCAGCAGCAGGTCGTCCGCACCGATATCCATGGCGGCGCGGGGATTGGCCAGGGCGGCCTTGCCGGTCATGAGCACGAACTGGCGGTCCGCCAGCTCCGGATCCGTCCGCATCTCCTGCAACAGCCGGCGGCCGTCTTTG
>CAZAFS010000118.1:0-8639 GCA_964484165.1 uncultured Opitutaceae bacterium
GCGAGCTTCGGCGCGCTGTTCACCCTCTGGGCGTTCCGGCAGGAACTCAACATCATGGGCTACGTGGGCATCATCCTGCTCGTCGGCATTGTGAAGAAGAATGCGATCATGATGATCGACTTCGCGCTCGCGGCGCGCGCGCAGGGCGAAACGTCGGCTGAAAAGGCGATCGTCAGCGCCTGCCTCGTGCGCTTCCGGCCGATCATGATGACCTCGTTTGCGGCGCTCGCCAGCGCCATCCCCATCGCCCTGGGGCTGGGCGCCGGGGCCGAGTCGCGCCGTCCACTCGGGCTCGCGGTGGTCGGCGGCCTGGTGTTTTCCCAGATGCTGACCCTCTACATCACGCCGGTGATTTACATCTACCTCGAGCACTTCGCGGTATCGCTGCAGGGGCGCCGGACGGAATCGGTCGCGGTAGTCGGTGGCGGGAGCGAGGTTGCGGCGAAGTGACCGGAACGCGGTCTTGCCTCTTCGCCCGGTCTGCGGCCTGATCGTCCGATGAAACCTTGTCAGGGGTGCCGTGTCTCCCCTCCAACCTGACATCCAACATGAGAACCTCCGTGACCTTCGCGTTGGCGGCGCGTGCGCGCCTGGCCGCGGCCAACCGGCTTTTCCCCGTCGTGCTGACCGCCGTGTTCCTGGCCGGCTGCCAGAGCACACTGGGGCCCAGCGAGCCCTTGGACACGACGAAATACACGATCGAGAACACGAGCAAATTCGAGCTGCTCGACCAGGCCGCGCAGGTCTCGGTCACCTGCACCGGTTTGCAGGAGCGCATTCTGCCCGACGGCCGTCTCGAGGTCGTGGCCAATGTGAAGAACCGCGAAAACCACCCCTTCCAGATTCAGATCAACTGCGTGTTCATGGACGAACGGGGCTTTTCGACGAACGATGAGACGCCGGTGCGCACCCTGACGTTGACCGGGAATTCAACTGAGGCGGTGAAGTTCACCTCGGTGAACAACCTGGCGCGAAAATACACCATCCGCGTGCGCAAGCTGCCCTGAGCAAACGCGCCGGGCGTGCCGCCGGCCCGGGGCCCAGCCGCCGCGCCGGCCGTGACGGCGCTTGCGGCCGGGTTATTTTCCCGGTTTCTCCGCCGGCGGCTTCTCTGCCCCCGCCGGCTTCGTCGGCGCAAACGTCACCTCCTTCGCCGCCGCTTCCATCTCCTTCACCGCGCGGTCGACCGCGGCCCGGTCGGCGGGCGTGTTCTTCACCACCGGCCGGCCGCTCGAGAAATCGATCGCTGCGCCATCATGCTGGGTCAGATCAATCGGCTCGGCCCGCCGGGCCGCCGGCGCGGGGACTGGACGGGAGCGGGCGACGGTTTGACGCTCGAGCCGGTCCAGCCACAACAACAACACCGTCGCGACCAGCAACACCAGCCAAAGCCAGAGCCTGCGCCAGTTCATCGCCCCGCAGCATAGTCTCCCCAATCTCCATCACAAGCCGGCACGAATTCCGGCACTGACTCAGTGTATCCCGACCGCCAGCCTCCCCATCCTCCCGCCACGCTTGCCGCCGTCCCGCCATGTCTTCCTTCAAATCCGCCCTGTCGGAATTGCGCCCCACGCTGGCGCTGGCCCTGCCCATCACCGCCGGACAGGTGAGCCAGGTTTTGATGGGCCTCACGGACAGCGCGATGGTCGGGCATGTGGGCCGCGTGCCGCTCGCGGCCTCGGCTTTCGCCGGCGGCGTGTTCGTCCTGTTTTTCATCGTCGGCATGGGGTTGCTCATGCCGGTGCCGGTGCTGGTGGCGCGCTCCCACGGCGCCGCCCAGCCGGCCGAATGCGGCGTGTGGCTGCGGCATGGACTCGCCGCCGCGCTCGCCGTCGGCGTCGCGGAAGCCGCCCTGACCGCGGTGCTGGCGACGCAACTGCAGCACTTCGGCCAGCCCGCGGAGGTCGTGGCGGCGGTCAATCCGTTCTTTGTGATCATCGGCGTGTCGCTCGTTCCGACCTTCGTGTTCCAGGTGCTGCGCCAGTTCACCGAGGCGCTGGGGCGGCCGTGGCAGCCGATGGGTATCCTGTTCCTGAGCGTGTGCGTCAACGCCCTGCTCAACTGGGTGTTGATCTTCGGTCACCTCGGCGCGCCGGCGCTCGGCCTGACGGGGTCCGGCTGCGCCACCCTGACGGCGCGGTTGCTCAGCGTCGTGCTGTTGTGGGGGTGGCTCCGGCGCCAGCCCGACCTGCGCCCGCTGCTGCCGCGGCCCGGCCGCCTGGTGGCGCTGTCGCGCGTCCATTTGCGCGAAATGCTGCGGATCGGGGTGCCGGCCGCGGGCCAGCTGCTGTTCGAGGCCGGCGCGTTCTCGGCGGCGGCGCTGATGATGGGCTGGCTGGGCACGGTGCCGCTCGCCGCCCACCAGATCGCGCTGAGCTGCGCCGCCTTCACCTTCATGTTTCCGCTCGGGCTGTCGATGGCCGCCAGCATCCGCCTCAGCCAGGCCGTCGGCCAGGGCCGGCGCGGGGCGCTGCGGCCGATCGGCTTCGGCGCCCTCGGCTTGAGCACGGCGATGATGGCCGTGTTCGCGCTGCTGTTCGCCCTCGCCGGCGGCGCGATCGCCCGCGGATTCACCGCCGATCCCGACGTCGTCGCCCTCGCGACGCGCCTGCTGCTCGTGGCCGCGGTCTTTCAGATCTTCGACGGCGGCCAGGTGGTGGGCGCCGGCGCGCTCCGCGGACTGACCGACGTGCGGATCCCGACGCTCATCACCTTCTTCGCCTACTGGCTCGTGTCCCTCCCGACCGGGTACCTGCTCGGCTTCAAGGTGGGCCTGGGCGCCATCGGCGTCTGGATCGGACTCGCCGCGGGGCTGGCCTGTGCGGCGGTGCTGCTGGCGGTGCGCCTCGCCCGCGCGACGGCCTCCCGGCCAACACCCCTCGCCGCCTGAAATTCGGTGGCCCCGGCCCCCGGCCCGGGCATTCATTTCCACCCAACGCGAGTCGATGAGTCGGGTGTGAGTTCAACCGCAACGTCAACTATTAGTTGACATCGCGTTTGGGCCACTCTTGGGAAAACCGCGGCTACGACCGGCGGAACCTAATACGAACCGCGGATGTGGGCGTGGACCTCGCGCTGGTAGAAGTCCGCCAGTTTTTGGTGGAGTTCGCGCGGCAGCGGCGGCAGCGCGGAGACCCGGGCGTTGGCCCGGGCCTGCTCCGGGTTTTTCGCCCCGGGGATGATCACGCTGACGGCGTCGAAATCGAGGCACCAACGCAGCGCCATCTCGGCCAGCGAAAACCCCGCCGGCACCAGCGGCTTGAGCGCGTCTGCCAGTGCGACGCCCTTCGCGAACGGCAGGCCCGCGAACGTTTCGCCGACGTTGAACGCCTGCCCGTCGCGGTTGTAGTTGCGGTGGTCGTCGGCCGGAAACCGGGTGGCCGCAGTGAACTTGCCCGCCAACAGCCCGCTGGCCAGCGGCAGGCGCACGATGAACGCCACGCCGCGCACCCGCGCCGCGGTGAAGAGCGCCGCAATCGGCTTCTGCCGGAAGATATTGAAGATGATCTGGAGCGACGCGCAGCCCTCCTGTTCGACGCACCACCGCGCCTCGTCCATCGACTCGACGCTGGCGCCGAAGGCCTTGATCTTGCCCTCGTCCCGCAGCTCGCGCAGCCAGCCGAACAGCTCGCCGCGCCGGAGCACGTCCGGCGGCACGCAGTGAAGCTGGGTGAGGTCGAGCGCGTCCACCCCGAGCCGCTGCAGCGACGCCTCGGTGTGCCGGCGGATGGCGGCGCGGGTGAAATTCTCCGGCCAGCCGGGCTCGGCCGCGCGGCCGAGCTTGGTGGCGACGAACACCTTCGCATGCGACTGCTTCAGGAAACGCCCGATCAACCGCTCGCTGCGACCCCCGCCATAGACGTCGGCCGTGTCGAAGAAATTGACGCCGGCCTCGTGGGCGGCGCGCAGCGTGGCCAGCGCCGTGTCGTCCGGGACATCGCCCCAATCCCCGCCGAGCTGCCACGTCCCCAACCCGACCTCCCCCGCGGCGAAACCCGTGTTGTCGAAGATGCGCGTTTTCATCGTCCGAGTTGTGGCATGGTTTGCCCCGGGCCGCAACGCGCCGCTGCTGAAACCGCGGCCGTCAGCCGAGGCAGGAGCCTGCTTGCCCGTTCGACAAGCTCAGGGCCCCGAGCCTGTCGAGGGGCAGGCGATCTTCGTTCTGCAATCCTCCTTCGCCGAGACTACGGAGGACAGGCCGCGAGCCCCTGTCAGCCGTAGCTTCATGCGAAGGCCGAAGCTCGCTCCTACATTGCCTGATCCGCGAACCGGCCGCGGCCAACCAATCTGTTACAATCCCGGTCCTGCCATTGGCCCGTCCGGGAACAACCTTCACGGGTTGCGCCTCCCATATTCGCCCTTAGGCTCTCCCACCATGAAGTTTCCGGCCCTCCTTCGCGTCGCGCCCGCCTGCCTGCTCGGCCTGAGCCTGCTGTCGGCCGCGCCTGTCCGCAAAGGCGCGGTCGTGGCTGAGCTGGTGCCGGCCGTGGCCGGCGTGCAGCCCGGGCAGCCGTTCGAGATCGCGCTGCGCCTGGTGCACGATCCCGAGTGGCACAGCTACTGGATTTACTCCGGCACCGGCTATCCCACCACGATCAAATGGACGCTGCCGCCCGGCTGGCGGGCCGGCGACATCCAGTGGCCCGTGCCGCACGTTTTGAAGGACGCGCGCGGCACCATCACCGGCAACGGCTACGACGGCGAGGTGTTCCTCCTCATCACGCTCACCCCGCCGGCCGACCTGGCGCCCGGCACCAGCGTCACCCTGCCGGCCGCCGTCGAGTGGCTCATGTGCAAGGAAGTATGCATGCCCGGCGACGCCAAGCTCGAATTGACGCTCCCGGTCGTCAGCGGTCCGCCGCCGCCTGATCCACAGTGGGGCGCGAAACTCGCCGCCGCCCACGGGCAACTGCCGCACGTCCCCACCGGCTGGCAGTTGGCTGCCGCGCGCGGTGCCAAGACCGTGACGCTCACCTTCCGGCCGCCTGCGGGCGGTTCTTTCACTCCGGCCGATTTCCACTTTTTCGCCGACGATGGCCTGATCGCCTACGACCAGCCCCAGCCGGTGCGCACCGATGCCAATGGCGCGTTTGTCATGGAGCTGACCATCGATCCCGCCGGCCCGCAGAATTCGCCGCGGCTGTACGGCGTGCTGGCGCTGGCCAAGGGCGACGTGCCCGGCGTCCGCGTTGACGTGCCGTTCAGCGCCGCTGGCGCGGCGCAAAGCTCCAAGTTCCAAGTGCCAGGTGCCAAGATGGCTGGCGCGGCGGGCGGCAGTTTCCTCGGCACGCTGGTGCTCGCGCTGGTGGGCGGACTCATCCTCAACCTCATGCCGTGCGTGTTTCCGGTGCTCGGCATCAAGATCCTTGGCTTCGTCAACCAGGCGGGCGCCGACCGGCGGAAGATCACGCTCCACGGCCTGGTGTTCTCTGCCGGCGTGCTGGTTTCGTTCTGGGTGCTGGCGGGCGTGCTCATTGCGCTGCGAGCGGGCGGACGGGAACTCGGCTGGGGCTTCCAGTTGCAGGAGCCGGGATTCGTGTTTGCGCTCGCCGTGCTGCTGCTGGTGTTCGCGCTCAACTTGAGCGGCTTGTTCGAGGTCGGCCTGTCGGTCATGGGCGTCGGCACGCAGCTGCAGACGAAGTCCGGCTACACCGGCTCGTTCTTCACCGGCGTGCTGGCCACGGTCGTGGCCACGCCGTGCTCGGCGCCCTTCCTCGCGCCGGCCCTCGGCGCGGCGCTGGCATTGTCGGCGGTCGAATCTCTCGCCGTCTTTACCGCCATCGCCGTCGGCCTGTGCGTGCCCTACCTGCTGCTGTCGCTCTTCCCGGGCGCGATCAAATTCCTGCCCAAGCCGGGGGCGTGGATGGAGATCTTTAAGCAGCTCATGGCCTTCCCGCTCTACGCCACGGTGGGTTTTCTGGTGTGGGTGCTCGCGGCGCAGGCGCCGGACACCGGCCTGCTCAAGGTCTTGTTTGGGCTCGTACTCGTGGCGATGGCGGCGTGGGCCTACGGCCGCTGGACGCAGCACGGCGGCTCGCCGGCGCGGCGGCGCCTCGGCGCGGCGCTGGCCGCGGTGCTGTTCGCGCTCGGCGTGGCCTGGGGCTGGCCCAGCGCGTCGTCGTCGGACGTGGTGTGGCAGACGTGGAGCCCCGAGACCGTCACCCAGTTGCGCGGCGAGGGAAAAGTGATCTACGTGGACTTCACCGCGCGCTGGTGCGCCACGTGCCAGAGCAACAAGGCGCTGGTGTTTTCGTCGGCCAAGGTGCGCGCGGCGTTGCGCGCGCACGGCGTGGTGCTGTTGCGGGCCGACTGGACCAACCGGGATCCGCGGATCACCGAGGCGCTGGCGTCATTTCAGCGCAGCGCGGTGCCGATGGATTTAATCTACGCCCCCGGCCGCGACGCGCCGGAGGTCCTGCCCGAGTTGCTCACCCCCGACCTCGTGCTCGACGCCCTGGCCAAGGTTGTTCCGGCAACGCAGTGAGCCTTCGGTCGGCGTCGCGACGATTCGTTCGCGGGTCGGCGGCCCGGCAGTGCTACGAGTAGTCGTGCGAATCCTGCGCGGGCAGGCCGAGGGCGGGCATGGCGACGATGGCCTCCGCCAGCACGTGGATCACCCCCTGCTCGTTCTGCACCCGGCCGGTGATGACGAGCGCCGGCTCCAGGTTGATGACGAGCCGCGCCTCCTCGAACAGCTTCGGCCGGACGATCGCGTTCGCCAGCCCGGTTTCATCCTCCAGCGTGATGAAGCAAACGCCCTTGGCCGTGCCGGGCCGCTGCCGGGTGATAACGGCGCCGCCGATCATCACCCGCTCCCCCGGCCGGGCGCGCGCCAGCTCCGCGGCGGGCCACAAATCCGGCAGGCGCGCCCGCAGCAGCTTCATCGGATGTGCGCCGGTCGTAAGGGACAGATGCGTGTAGTCGGCCTCCAAACGCTCCAGCAGCGTCATGCGTTCCAGCGGCGGTTCGGCCGCGTCGGCACTCTCCGTGGCGTAACGGAACAGATCATCCTCGGGCCGCGCCTCCTCGACGCGCCACAACGCCGCCCGGCGGTGCCCGGCCAGCGCGTTGAGCGCGCCCGCCCCGGCGAGCGCCCGCCGCTCCGCCGGATTGAACTCCGTCCGTTGGAAAAAATCCTCGAGTGAGGCAAACGGCCGCGCCGAGCGCGCCGCCAGCATGGCCCGCACCGCCGCGAGGCGCACGCCGTGCACCGAGGCGACGCCGAGCCGGATCGCCTCGTCGCTTTCGACGCGGCAGAGTTCATCCGAGAGCTGGACGCACACGGGCAGCACCTTCACGCCGTGCCGCCGCGCGTCCTGCACCAGCGAGGCCGAACTGTAGAAACCCATCGGCTGGTTGTTGAGTAGCGCCGCGCAAAACACCGCCGGCCGGTGCGCCTTCAGCCACGCCGAGGCGTAGGCGATCAGGGCGAATGAAATCGCGTGGCTCTCCGGAAACCCGTAGAGGGCGAACGAGGCGAGCGACTGCAGGATGTACTCGACGGCCGCGTCGCCCACCCCGTTGCGGTGCAGCGCCTCGCCCAGCTTCGCCTTCATGCGGTTGAGGCGCTCCTGCGAGCGGGTGAACCCGATGGCGCGGCGCACCTCGTCCGCTTCCGCCGCGCTGAAGCCGCCCAGCTCCATGGCCAGCCGCAGGATCTGCTCCTGGAACAGCACCACGCCCAGCGTGCGCTCCAGGATCGGCCGCGCGCGCTCGTCCGGGTAGGTCACCGGCTCCAGCCCGGCGCGGCGGCGGAGGTAGGGGTTGACGGCGTTGCCCTGGATCGGTCCGGGCCGGATGATCGCCACCTCGATCGCCAGGTCGTAGAAGTGCTCCGGCTTCATCCGCGGCAGCGTCGACATCTGCGCGCGCGACTCGATCTGGAAGACGCCGATGGTGTCCGCCGCCCGGATCAGATCGAACGTGGCCGGGTCGTCCTTGGGCAGCCGCGCCAGGTCCACCGGCTGGCCGCGCTGCGCGCAGATCGTCAGCGCGTCCTGCAGCACCGACATCATGCCCAGGCCGAGGAGGTCGACCTTGACGATGCCCATGTCCTCGCAGTCGGACTTGTCCCATTGCAGGACGGAGCGGCCCGGCATGCGCGCGTTTTCCAGCGGCACGAACCGGTCGAGCGCGCCGGCGCTCAGCACCATGCCGCCCGAGTGCTGCCCGAGGTGCCGCGGCAGCCCGTAGACCCGCCGGCACGTGCCGAGCAGCGCGGGCAGGCGCGGGTGGCCGGCGCTGACGCCCGCGAGCTTCAACTGCTCGGTCAACTGCAGCGTGTGCGGATAGTCGCCGCCATGGAACAGGCTCGAGAACCGGTCCAGCACGTCGTCCGGCAGCCCGAGCACCTTGCCCACCTCCCGCATCGTGTTCCGACCCTTGAAGGTGATGACGTTCGCGGTCATGGCCGCGCCCCGCCGGCCGTAGCGGCGATAAACTTCCTGGATCACCTCCTCGCGGCGGTCGCCGCTGGGCAGATCCAGATCGATGTCCGGCCAGTCGGTCCGCCCCTCGGAGAGGAACCGCTCGAAGAGCAGCTTGCTCCCCACCGGGTCGACCGCGGTGATGCCGAGCGCGTAGCAGACCGCGCTGTTGGCGGCGGAGCCGCGGCCCTGCACCAGGATGCCCCGCTCCCG
>CAZAFS010000119.1:0-8558 GCA_964484165.1 uncultured Opitutaceae bacterium
CAACCTGTATCGCCCGGCCTTGCTGCGGGCGAACTGGGGCCTGGCCAAGCTCCGCTGGCTGCAGCACGGCCAGGTGCGGCTCTATGTGCTCTACATCGCGGTGACCCTGATCGTGCTGCTGGCCTGGAAATTCCGCTGAGCGATGAACGCCCTCTCCTTCCTCCCGTTGCTGCTGGCGCTCGTCCTGTCGCCCCTGTTGCCCGGCGTCATCAACCGCACCAAGGCGTTTTTTGCCGGACGGCGCGGCCCGCCGCTGCTGCAGACTTATTTTGACCTGTGGAAATTGCTGCAGAAAGGCGCGGTTTACAGCCGGACCACGACGTGGGTGTTCCGGGCGGGACCCATGATCAGCCTGGCGGGCGTGCTGGGGGCGGCGATGCTGCTGCCGCTGGGAGGAGTGCCGGCGCTCGTCGCGTTTCCGGCGGATTTCCTGCTGCTGGCCGGCCTGCTGGGATTGGGGCGTTTCGCCACCGTGGTGGCGGCGCTCGACACCGGCTCGAGTTTTGAGGGCATGGGCGCCAGCCGCGAGGTGTATTTTTCGGCGCTGGCCGAACCGGCGTTGTTCGTCGCGCTGGCGACCGTGGCGCGGCAGGCGGGCAGCCTGTCACTCTCGGCGATGCTCGGGGCGGCGCCCGGCGCCCGCGGATTGCCCTTCACGCCGGCGGTGGCGCTGGTGCTGATCGCGCTGGTGATCGTGCTGCTGGCGGAAAACGCGCGCATCCCGGTGGACGATCCGAACACACACCTGGAGCTGACGATGATCCACGAGGTCATGGTGCTGGACCACGGCGGGCCGGATCTGGCCTTCATCCATTACGGCGCGGCGCTCAAGCTGTGGCTGTTTACCGCGCTGGTGGTCGGCTTGGTCCTGCCGGCGGGCGGCCCGGTGGGGGTGAAGCTGCTGCTGGCGGCGGGCGGGATGCTGGTCGGGGCGGTGGTCGTGGGGGTGATCGAATCCATCATGGCCCGGCTGCGGCTGGTGATTGTCCCGCAGCTGCTCGTGGGCGCCGGCGCGCTGGCGGCCACGGCGTTTCTGCTGGCCCTGAAATAGGCGCGATCCCATGTCCGGCACCAATATCATTCTCTCGCTCGTGGTCCTGACCAACCTGAAGCTGCTCGGCTCCAGCCGGCTGGGCGCCTCGATCCGCGTCGTGGCGGCGCAGGGCGTGGTGCTCGGGCTGCTGCCAATCATGGCCTACCGGCCGGAGCTGTCGTGGCACTTCATCGCGCTGGCGGCGGGCACCATCGCGCTCAAGGGCGTCGTGTTTCCGTGGTTTCTCTTCCGGGCCGTGCGCGAAGCGGAGGTGACGCGCGAGATCGAGCCCTATGTCGACTACGTCACCTCGCTGGTGGCGGGGGTGGTGACGCTCGGGGCCTCGTTCTGGATGTGCACACGGCTGCCGATTCCGGCCACCATGGCCTCACCCTGGCTGGCCCCCGTCTCGTTCTTCTCCATCTTCACGGGGTTCTTCCTCATCGTCACCCGCAAACGCGCGGCGAACCAGGTGCTGGGTTTTCTCGTGCTGGAGAACGGCGTCTATGCCTTTGGCGTGGGCGCCGCGTCCCGCACGCCCTGGCTGGTCGAGGTGGGAGTCCTGCTCGACGTGTTCGTGGCGGTGTTCGTCATGGGCATCATCATCTTCCACATCAACCGCGAGTTTGACCACATCGACACGGACCGGTTGAGCGCGCTGAAGGACTGAGCATGATCTTCGTCCTGGTACTTCTGCCCCTGCTGGCCGGCCTCGCGGCGTTCGCCCTGCCGCGACCGGTCCTGCGCCGCGGATTGCTCCTGGCCACGGCCGGGGCGCACGCGGCGCTGACGGCCGCGTGCTGGAAATGGCCGCCGGGCCCGGCGGCGGGCGGCTGGCTCGCGCTGGACGCGGCAGGGCTGTTGTTCCTGAGCATCACCAGCGGTCTGTTCCTGGTGGTGTCGTTTTATGTCGCCGGCTACCTCGGTCACGAGTCAAACCGGCGCGCCACCGACGTGGAGGAGGGCTTCCTGTTCGACAACGCGCCGGAAACGGTCTTCGTCGGCTGCCTCCTGTTGTTTCTCGCGGCCATGACACTGGTGACGGTCAGCCAGCACTTTGGATTGTTCTGGGTGGCCATCGAGGCCACCACGCTGGCCAGCGCGCCGCTGATCTATTTTCACCGGCATCATCGGTCGCTCGAGGCCACCTGGAAGTACCTGCTCCTCTGTTCGGTCGGCATTGCGCTGGCCTTGCTGGCCAATTTCTTTCTCAGCGTGGCGGCGACGCCGCCGGACGGCGGCAGTTTCCCGCTCGTGCTGTCTGACCTCGTGGCCCACGCCCGGGAACTGCAGGTGCCGTGGGTGAAAGCCGCCGCCTTGTTGTTCTTCGTCGGCTATGGCACGAAAATGGGCCTGGCGCCGCTGCACACCTGGCTGCCGGACGCGCACAGCGAGGCGCCGTCGGCCGTCTCGGCGCTGCTTTCCGCCGCGGTCTTGAACTGCGCGTTCCTGGGCCTGGTGCGGGTGCAGCAGGTCTGCGTCGCCGCGGGCCTGGCCGGCTGGACCCAGGGCATTTGGATCGCGCTGGGTCTGTTTTCGCTGGTCGTGGGCGCTGTTTTCATCCTGGGCCAGACGGACTACAAGCGGCTGCTGGCTTATTCGAGCGTCGAGCACATGGGCATCATCGCGCTGGGCATGGGGCTCGGCGGCGCCGGGGCGTTCGGCGCCATGCTGCATGCCGTGAATCATTCCCTCGCCAAGGCCATGTTGTTTCTGCTGTCGGGCAACATCCTGGCCCGCTACCAGACCAAGAAGATCAGCCAGGTGCACGGGCTGCTGCGCGCGGCGCCGGCGACCGGCTTGCTCTGGGTCGCCGGATTTCTGGCCCTCACCGGCACGCCGCCCTTCGGGCTGTTCTTCAGCAAGTTCATCATCCTGAAAGCCGCGTTCGACGGCGGTCACGTCTGGATCGGCGTCGCGCTGCTGGGTCTCCTGGCGGTGATCTTCATCAACCTGACGACGGCCTTTCTGGGAATGGCGCAGGGGGAGCCGGAAATGAACACCGCCGGCCGGGATCGCGATCGCTGGTGGCAAATTGTGCCGCCCGCCGTCCTGGGGCTGCTGGTGTTATGGCTGGGACTGGCGGTACCTGACGCGCTCAACCAGGTCCTGCACCGGATCGCCGCGACGCTTGGAGGCCCATCATGAAGGCCGGCGCGGCCAGTTTCATGCGCAATGGCGAGACCGTGGCGCGGGCGGAGATCGTCCCGCTCGATCCCGCGGAATTCCGCGAACAGGTGCTGCAAGCCGTCGAAACCGGCGCGCGTCTCGCGGCGCTGTTCGGATACCCGGCGGCGGGCGGCCGGGTGCGGCTGCTGGCCGTGCTGGCCAACGACGCGGACGGCCAGCTGGCGCTGTGGTCCATGGAGGCCGGCGACCGCTATCCGGCGCTGACGCCGGCCTGCCCGCAGGCGCAGTGGTTCGAGCGCGAAATCGCCGAACAATGGGGCCTGCTGCCCGAGGGTCATCCCTGGCTGAAGCCGCTCCGGTTCCATCATTCCTATCGCGAAGGCCATGATGCCTGGAACCGTTCCGCCGCCGCGCCACTGGCGCCGGGCGTGACGGATTTCTTCACCATGACCGGCGACGAGGTGCACGAGGTCGCGGTCGGACCGGTGCACGCCGGCGTCATCGAGCCGGGGCATTTCCGGTTCCAATGCCACGGCGAACAGGTGTACCACCTGGAAATCGCGCTCGGCTACCAGCATCGCGGCGTCGAACGCGCGCTGGTCGGCGGTCCGAACAAACGGACGATGCCCTACCTGGAGACGCTCGCCGGCGACACGACCATCGGCCATGGGCTGGCGCATGGCGAGGCGGTCGAGGCCCTGGCGGGCTGCCGGGTCCCGGCGCGCGCGCAGGTCCTGCGGGCCATCGCGCTCGAGCTGGAACGGCTGGCCAACCACACCGGCGACCTCGGCGCGCTGGCCGGCGACGTCGGTTACCTGCCCACGGCCAGTTATTGCGGACGGATCCGCGGCGATTTTCTGAACCTCACCGCCCTGCTGTGCGGCAACCGCTTCGGACGCGGCTTGATCCGGCCGGGCGGCGTGCTGTTCGACCTCGACGCCTCCCGGCAGGCGGAGTTGGAGGCACGCCTGGCGCAGGCGCGCGCGGACGTGACCAATGCCGTGGAATTGTTGTGGAGCGCCCCGTCGGTCCGCGCCCGGTTCGAAAATGCCGGCCCCGTGGCGCGCGCGACGGCGATGGAACTGGGCCTGGTCGGCGTGGCGGCGCGCGCCAGCGGCCTCGAGCGCGATGTGCGGGTGCAGTTCCCGTCGGGCCTTTACCGGTTCGCGCATATCCCGGTGTCGTCGTATCACACCGGCACCGTCTTTGCGCGCGCCCACGTGCGGTGGATGGAGATGCAGCGCTCCCTGGCGTTCATCTTTGACCAGCTCAAGGCGCTGCCGGAGGGTCCGGTGCTCACGGCGGTCGGCCCGCTGGCGGCGGATCGCGCCGTGGTGGCGCTGACCGAGGGCTGGCGCGGCGAGATCTGTCACGTGGCCCTGACTGACCCGGCGGGAAAGTTCGCGCACTACAAGGTCGTGGATCCCTCCTTCCACAACTGGATGGGGCTGGCGCTGGCGATGCGCGACCAGCCGATCTCCGATTTCCCGCTCTGCAACAAAAGCTTCAACCTTTCCTACTGCGGTCATGACTTGTGAGGTGATCCCATGCTGAAAGCACTTCTGGCCCGCGCGCGTCAGGGCAACCGCACCGTCGGGTTTCCCGCCCAGCCGCCGGTGTTGCCGGACCGCTTCCGGGGCCGGCCGGAGATTGATGCCGCAAAATGCCCGGAGGGATGCCGCGTGTGCGCCGACGTCTGCCCGACGGACGCGATCACGGTGGAGGCCCAGGGCGTGCGGCTGGACCTCGGCCGCTGCCTTTTTTGCCCGGAATGCGAGCGCGCCTGTCCCGAGCACGCGATCCGCTTCACCCCGGAATACCGCCTGGCCGCGTCGCGTCGGGACGCGCTCATCATCGGCGACCAGGAGTTCCAACTGGCGCAGGCGCTGGATGAAAAGGCGCGCCGGCTTTTTGGCCGGTCCCTCAAACTGCGCCAGGTGAGCGCCGGCGGGTGCAACGGATGCGAAGCCGACGTGAACGTGTTGGCCACGGTGGTGTTTGACCTGGGGCGGTTTGGCATCCAGCTCGTTGCGTCGCCGCGCCATGCCGACGGCCTGCTCATCACCGGTCCGGTCACGGGAAACATGGAGCTGGCCCTGCGTCAGACCTATGAGGCGGTGCCGTCGCCGAAGCTGGTGATCGCGGTCGGCGCGTGCGCCATCTCCGGCGGCCCTTACCTTGGCCACGCCGAGCAGCGGAACGGGGCGGAGGGCATCGTGCCCGTGGATCTTTTCATTCCCGGCTGCCCGCCGCATCCCTTCACGATTCTTGACGGTCTGCTGCGGCTGCTGGACCGGCTGGATGAATCCCGCGGCCGCCCGCCCGCGGCGGTTTGAAACCGGGTGGTGGCCGGCCGGGTGCGGTGGCCGCGGCCCCGACCCTAGCCCAGGACCGTTTTCAGGATCCGGCCGAGGTCGGCGAAGCGGTAGGGCTTGGTGAGATAGCCGCAGAAGCCCATGTCGAGGTACTGCTGCGCCATTTCCTCGTTGTCGTAGCCGCTCGAGATGATGGCGCGCACGTCCGGATCGATTTCGCGCAGCTTCTTGAAGGTATCCTCGCCGCCCATGCCGCCGATGATCGTGAGGTCCATGATGACGGCGTCGTACGGGCGGCCGATGTTGAGGTAGCGCTTGTAGAGCGAGATCGCCTCCTCGCCGTGTTTCGCGATGTCGTACTTGTACTCGAGGCCGGTGAGCATGCCGGCGGTGAGCGCGCAGATCTTCTCGTCGTCGTCCATGAACAGGACGCGGCCGGTGCCGAAGCGCAGGGTGGGCGCGCGGCGGGCCTCGATCTCGGCGGGCTGCTCGGCCTGGGGCAGGAAGATGGTGAACGTCGTGCCGGTGCCGACGGTGGAATCGACGCCGATCTGACCGCCGTGCTTGCGCACGACCTCGAGCACGGTGGCGAGGCCGAGGCCGGTGCCGTGCTTCTTGGTCGTGAAAAAGGCGTCGAAGATCTTCTGGAGGTTTTCCGGCGGAATGCCGGCGGCGTCGTCCTGCACCTCGAACTGCACGTAATTGCCCGCGGCCAGCGGCGGCACCTGCCCCTCGGCCAGCGCAATGTTGGCGGCCCGCAGCCACACGTGGCCGGGGCGGCCCTCGGGCATGGCCTGGACGGCGTTGACGATGAGGTTCTGGAAGACCTGCCGAATCTGCGCGCGATCAGCGAGGATGTTGCCCGTGGCCGGCGCGACTTCGACCGCCACCTCGGTGCTGGCCCCGGCGGTGGCGACCCGCACGGCATCCTTGAGCACCCCCTGCGGCGCGAGCACGATGTGCACGGCGGTGCCGCCCCGGGCGGAGGTCAGCAGCTGCTTGGACAGACCCTTGGCGGCGAGGCACGCGTTCTCGCTGTCGGCCAGCCCGGAGGAGTCGCGATTATCCTTGGCGAGCGAGATGCCGCCGAGGATGGTGGTCAGGAGGTTGTTGAAATCGTGCGCGATGCCGCCCGCCAGCGCACCGAGCGATTCGAAGCGGTTGGCCCTGACCAGCTCTTCCGGGGTCAGCGTCATCTCCTGGGGATTGCGGAAGACGATGGCGGCGCCGATGGTCTTGGCGGCGGAATCCTGCACCGGACGGGCGCTGAAGGAGAGCGGCTGCGGCTCGGCGCCCTCGCCGCGGGCGAGGGCGCAATCGTCGGTGAGCGGCACGGGCTCGCCGAGGGCGAGCAGCTGGTCCACCGGGAAGTCCGCGGGTTGGCCACCGACGCGGCGCACCAGCCGGAAAACCTCCGCCAGCGGGCGGCCGGGGAGGGCTTCGGGAGTCTCGCCGAGCAGCCGCGCGGCCTTGTCGTTGGCGAACATGATGCGGCCGGTGGCGTCGACGAGCACGAGGCCCTCCTGCAACTCGGCCAGCGCGCCGGTCAGCAGCGCGGGCGGGATGGGCGGCCCGCCCGCCACGGGCAGCTCGGCCGGGAGCGCGCAGTGAAAGCCGAGCACGCGGAGCAGCTCGCGCTTGCGCGACACCTGGCGGAAGACCCCGCCGAGCACCCAGAGATAATGGCCGTCTTTGTGGCGCAGCCGGCAAAGGTCGAGGTACGCGGTCTGGCCGGGATGCCGGGAAAGGAAGAAATCCGTCAGGCCGCCAGCCGCATCGTCGGGATGCATCACCTGTGTGAGCGTGTCGGCGCCGTCGGTCAGATCGTCGGCTTCGTAACCGAGCAGGCGTTTCCACGCCGGGGAGAACCAGTAGCGGCCGGCGGCGAAGTTCAGATCGAACGCGCCGAGCGGACCGCGGTGGGTCAGCTCCTTGAAGCGCTCCTCGCTTTCCAGCGCGGCATCCTCGAACTCCTTGCGTTCGCTGATGTCGATGTGCACCCCGGCGACCCGTTCGAGATCGCCGTCGGCGCCGAACACCTGCAAGCCGAGCCCGTGGATCCACACGTAGTGACCCTTCTTGTGGCGGAGGCGGTATTCGACGGAGAAGCTGCGCACGCCGCTGAAGAACTTCGTGGCGACGCGGTCGGGAGCGGCGGCCGAGTCCTCGGCATGCAGGAGGTTGCGCCAGGTGTCGAACGTGGCGGCCAGCTCCTGCTCGGCGTAGCCCAGCTGTCGGGCCCAGGCGGGCGAATAGAAGAAGGTGCCGGCCTTGAAATTGAGGTCGAAGGCGCCGACGGGGCTGCGCTCGGCGAGGAGGGCGAGGAGGTCGACGCCGGCGCCGCCCGGCGCGGCGTCGGGCTGGACAAACGCGAAGCACACGGGGCCCGAGGCGGAGGCGGCCGACTCCAGCCGCACCGACACGTTGACCCGCGGACCGTCCTTGGGCTGCGCGACGAGCCGCAGCGGTGCGGTCGTGGCGGCGGACAGGAGCACATCCCATTGCGCCTCCAGCCAGTGGGAGTCTTTGGACGTGACTTCGAACGCAAACAGGGTGGAGAAATGGTCGCCCACCAGCTCCGATCCGCCGGCGCGCCAGAGGGCGCGCGCGGCGGCGTCCGCCAGCAGAATCTTGCCCCTGCCGTCAAGCACCAGCAACGCGCCACCGCCGCCACGGGCATTGGTGCCGGTGGCGCCTGAGGTTTGATTAGGCAACTGATTGCCCATGAAAGCCAAACAATGGGGCGGGAGAAAGGTGGAGCCGCTTGCGCTTCCGCGGCCCACAAACCGTGACCAATCCAAACGGCTTGTTAAGTGAAAAGTGACCAACCGGGTCCGCCGAGACGGCGCGGGGCCGAGAGTTTAGAAAATTTTTACACGACTTGGCGCGCCGCGCCGCCTGCGCCGGGCGGCGCGTTGACGTCCAGCCACCGGCGCACGCGGCTGGCAAGAAAGGCGATGTAAGCCGGATGATCGTTCAGGCAGGGGATGTGCTCAAATGATTCCCCGCCCGCGCCGAGAAAGAGGGCCCGCCCGGCCACGCGGATCTCCTCCAGGGTTTCGAGACAGTCGGCGGTGAAG
>CAZAFS010000120.1:0-8552 GCA_964484165.1 uncultured Opitutaceae bacterium
TCGATCGGCCACTTGTTCCGGCGTGCCGTGAATGCCGGATGCGTCGGTTCCGGCCGCGCTTTCCGCGCTCCCTCCCGGCCAAAAACGCGGAGAATCGGCTTCCTCCCCCCGCGGCGCCGTCCTAGGGTGCGAGGTCGTGAACAAACCCGCCGAGCCGTCGCCCCTCAAACGGCGCAACATCCGCAACTTTTTCAGTTCGGTGCGCTTCTCCATTGAGGGCTTCGTCACCGCGCTCCGGCTGGAGCCGTCGTTTCGCGAGGATTTCATCTTTGTCCTCATTCTGGTGCCCTTCGCGATCATCCTGCCGGTCAACGCCGTCTCGACCGCGGTGATGATCGTCGCCCTGTTCCTCATCATCATCGTGGAACTGCTCAACTCCGCCATCGAGTGGACGATCGATTACATTTCGACCGAGACCCATCCGCTGGCCAAGCGGGCCAAGGACATGGCGAGCGCCGCGGTCTTCCTCAGCTATCTCAACTGCATTGTGGTCTGGCTGATCATCGTCCTCGCCAACTGGCACCGCATCACGCAGTTCGAGTTCATCCGATGGCCGTTCCATCTCGTCCCGTAGCGTTGGTCACCGGCGCGTCGCGCGGCATCGGCCGGGCCATCGCCCAGCAGCTGGCGGCGCGGGGTGTGCGCGTGGCGGTGCATTACCACCGGAACCGACCGGCGGCGGAAGCGACCTTCGCCACCCTGCCCGGCGCGGGACACGTATTGTTCGGCGCGGACCTGATCCAGCCGGAAGCCGGCGAACAGCTCCTTGGCCGCGTCCTCCAGGCCTTGGGCCGGATCGACGTGCTGGTGAACAATGCCGGCATCTACGAGCTGCATCCGCCCGATACGGCCGGCTTTGCCGCCTGGCGCAAACGCTGGGAGCGCACGCTGGCGGCCAACCTCACCGCGCCGGCGCACCTGTCGTTTCTCGCGGCGCGGGCGATGCGGGCGCGCGGCGGCGGGCGCATCGTGAACATCTCTTCGCGCGGGGCTTTTCGCGGCGAGCCGCGCGCGCCGGCCTACGGCGCGGCCAAGGCGGGCCTCAATGCCTTCGGCCAGTCGCTGGCCAAGGCGCTGGCCCCGCGGCGTATCTTCGTGTTCACGCTGGCGCCCGGCTGGGTCGACACCGACATGGCGGCCGATCACCTGCGCGGGCCGCGAAGATCGGAGATCCTGCGCGACATTCCGCTGGGCCGCGTGGCCACGACTGCGGAGGTGGCCCGGGCGGCGGTCTGGCTCGCCCTCGACGCCCCGGAATCGATGACCGGCTGCATCGTCGACCTCAACGGCGCCTCTTATCTGCGCACCTGAAACGGGCCGGCGCGCGTCCGGCCGCGCTCAACGCAGGCGCCCGAACAGCCACGTGGCCAGCGCCGCCATCGCCAGATTCGGCATCCAGGCGGCACCTTCCGGCGTGAGCAACCCGCGGCCCGCGAGCATGCTCGCGAAGCTCACCAGCAGATAATAAACGAAGAACAGGCCGAGCGACTTCGACACCCCCACGGCGGGGCTCACGCGCACGCCCGACATGGCGAACGGAATGGCAATGCCGATGACAATCAGACAGCCCGCCGTATCCGCCAGGAGGCGGTAATAGCGGATGGCGTATTTGGTGACCTTGGGATTCCCCTCGACGTTCAAGTAGTCGATGATGCGCCGCAATTCGCGGAACGACAGATCGAGGGGATCGCGGTCGATGAGCAGCAGGAGCTGCGGATCTTCGTGAAAACTGGTGAACCGCCGCTCGGCGAAAGGAACCAGCCGCACCATGTCGCCGGTCTCAGGATCGAACTGGATCTCGTCCCCGTCAAAAAATGTCCACGAGCGGCTGGCGGGGTCGTAGCGCGCCTGCCGGGCGAGATAGCGAAACTTTTCGCGCCGCCGGCCGTCCAGCACCGACACGGTGATGCCGTAGGCCCGGCCGGCAAAACGGCTGTAGCCGTTGATGTACCATAGACGGCCGGCCACGCGGTTGTCGAAGGCCACGCTCGTGACCAGGCCGATGTGCTCGGTGCCGCCGGTGTGCGCCTCGTGCCGGAATTCCAGGCTTTCCTTGATGTGCCGGGATTCCTCCACCGACCACGGCACCACGTAGGCGTTGAACAGCCACATCAGACCGCTGCACAGCAAACCGGTCACCCAGATGCCGCGCGTCAGGCGGAACAGGCTGAGCCCCGCCGCGCGCATGACCGTGAACTCGTTGTGGCGGTGCAGCTGGCCCAGGCTGTACAGCAGGGAGACGAGCACCGCCAGCGGGAGGACCACGATGAGAAAGCTCGGCATCAACACCGTGTAATACATGGCGATGTCGACCGCGCCGGCACCGGCCTCGAGCAGGTCGCCGAAGTCATCGTACATCTGCTGCATGAGCAGCAGGCCGAGGGCGGCCGCGAGGACGAGCCCCAGGATCTTCAGCCATTCCTTGAGAATGTGGCGGTCGAGGGTGTTCAACGCACAGGGAGTTAAAACGGCAGGAAGGCGTCGAGGCCAAGCGCAAAGCGGGGGCGGCGCGCGGGCGGCCGGCCGCCTACGGCGGGCTCGCGCCGGGCGGCGACGGCAGCCGGAGCTCGCGCCAGAGCAGACCCCCGCTGACCAGGGCCAGCGCCAGGCTGCGGATCAGACTGACGATCAGCGCAGTGGACCCAACCGGGCCGGAACCGAAACAGCCGCAAGCGATGTCGAGGTGACGCCACAGGGCCGAGAGGATCGCGGCGGCAAACACGAGGGACATGCCCACGAGAAGATTCAGCGCGCCAAGCCGCGTCGCGGCCCAGATCACCCCCAGCCCGGCCACCATCTCCAACCACGGCAGGTAGAGCGCCAGCGCCGCCGCCGCCGCATAAGGCAGCAGGCGGTAGTGGAAGACGGCCTGGGCGAACGCCGCGGGATCGAGCGCCTTGAGCGCCCCCGCGAAGACAAAGACGGTCGCGAGTGCGACGCGTGCCACCCGTTCGATCATCGGGGTTGCGCCTCGAGCCATGCGTCCCACCCTCCTTTCAACACGAACACCTGGTCGAGTCCCAGTTCGCGCCGCAACCGGTCCGCCACCGCCTGACTCGCGTCGCAGCCCTCGTGGTCGCAATACACCACCACTCTCGCACCGGGCTGCCATGCCTTGAGAAAGGCCGGCAGCAGCGCCTCCCATTGCGCCTCGCGGAGCGGCAGCGCGGCCGGAATGTGTCGCAGCGCGTAGGCCTGCTCGCCGCGTGCGTCGACGAACATTACCCGGCCCCGCCAGCTGGCCGCCTGACTCCAGGTCACCGGCGGTGCCTCCGTCCGGGGCGCCGACCAGGCCGGCCGCCGGGGATGAAACGCGGCCGCGAGCAGCGCCGGAATCAGGGCCGCCGCGAGGAGCGCGCCCGTCTGGCGCAGCGCCCGCCGGAAGATTGCACGACCGCCATTCATTGCGCCGCGGGCTGTTTCACGGCAACGTACACGACGTAATCCTGCGCCCGCCCTCCGATCTCCGCCTTGACGTGGATGACCGCATCGGCGGGTTGTTGCACGTCCGCCGGCTTGACCAGGAGGCGATAGCGGCCGGCCGGCCCGGATGACAGTCGCGCACTGAAGCGGGAACTATCGCACTCGATGCCGCTGAGCGTCGTCGTCGCCGGTTCGGCCACTGCGATCTCCAGGCTTTTCTCCTCCGGCCGGTCCCCCACCCGCCAGAACAGAAACCGCGGGTTGATGGCGACCGGCTCGGGAATATCCACGGTGAGCGTCAAGGCGGTGAACTTATGATCCGGATCATCCGTCTCCACCGCGACGCTCCGCTGCAGGTGGCCGACGTAGCCGGTCAGGGCGAGCGTGACCCGGATTTCGCCGGACTCGCCCGGGGCATAGAGTTCCTTCCCCGGTTCCGCCGCCATGCAGCTGCAGCTGGGATCAAGCGCGATGATCCGCACCGGCCTGTCTCCCGCGTTGCGGAAGGGAAAAACCGCCACGGCCTGCTCCTGGCCGATCCCGGTCTTGAGCGCGATGTCCGTCATCTTCCATTCCAACGCGGCCGGGCACGTCAACCCGCCCAAGAGCAGGAGCAGAATGGGCGCAAGGGGTCTCATGGCATTCGCACGTTAGCGCACCGGGCATCCCGATGCCAGTCAAGGAATCCCCCGCTCGCGCCCCCCCGGACATGATGCGGCCCCGCGACGCTCTCCCATTCCTGACAGGGTGGGCGGGGCCGATGCCGATTGTGCCGGCTCGATCAGCCGGGTTTTTCAGTCTCATAAGCGCTTCGCCGAAGTCGCTTCCCCCCTTCCCGGCCAAGCGCGCAAATTTGGACCGATCACGCCGCCCCGGCTCACCAACTCCCAGAAACGGGCCGGGGAATTCTGCTCATTCATTTCTGCTCACACCGACCTGCCAAATTTGAGTGCCCGGCACTATCGCACCCGGCGCACGATTATTGGACAAAGAGGACGTCGATCGTGCGGCCGCGGTGCGGCCCTGCTTGAATGAACGGTGCGACTCCCATCGCCAGCGCGTCAATCGCCCACCTGGAAAACACGGGCACCCGCGACACTGCGCACGGCGGACCACCAGCGGCCGCGGCCTTTCCATTCCAGACTTTTTCCGGGGGCTCGAGGGTGGCAACGGCGGAGCTTCACGGTTCCGCATGCGATCGGCCCGCGCCCTCCGGCCCACCCTGACCGCCAGATCATTTTCGGAATCCCGCAGGGATTCGAACTCCAAGCCAGCAATCAAGAAACAACCAATATTCCAAGATGAAATTCCTCGCAAAACTCACCGTGGTCGGGGCCTTCCTCCTGGCCGTCTCGATGTACGCCCAGTCCCATATGGAAAAACTCAACCGCGGCCTCGTCGCGGTCCGCACCAGCAGCAGCCAGGTCTACGTGGGCTGGCGCATGTTCGGCAACGATCCGAGCGGCGTCAGCTTCAACGTCTACCGCGCTGGCACGAAACTCACCTCCTCGCCGGTCACCAATTCGACGAACTACGTGGACAACACGAGTTCGAACAGCACCTACACGGTGCGCGCGGTGGTCAACGGCGTGGAACAGGGCGACTCGGAAACCGCCAGCGTGTGGGCGCAGAATTACCTGCAGATTCCGCTGTCGAGTCCCGCCGGCGGCACCACGCCCGACGGCGTCGCCTACACCTATAGCGCGAACGACTGCAGCGTCGCCGACCTTGATGGTGACGGCCAGTACGAGATCATCCTGAAGTGGGACCCGTCCAATTCAAAGGACAACTCCCAGAGTGGCTACACCGGCAACGTGTTCCTCGACGCCTACAAGCTGAACGGCACCCGCCTGTGGCGCATCGATCTCGGCCGAAACATCCGGGCCGGCGCCCACTACACCCAGTTCATGGTCTATGACCTCAACGGCGACGGCAAGGCGGAGCTGGTCTGCAAGACCGCGCCCGGCACCAAAGGAGGGAATGGCAGCTATCTCAGCAAAGGACCTGCAGCCAGCGACAATGACGCCACCGACTACCGCAATTCCTCCGGCTACATCCTGACCGGCCCGGAGTACCTGACCGTCTTCAATGGCCAGACCGGCGTCGAGGCGGCCACGGTCAACTACAATCCGCCCCGCGGCACCGTCGGCGACTGGGGCGACACCTACGGCAATCGCGTTGACCGCTTCCTCGCCTGCATCGCCTACCTGGACGGCTCCCATCCGAGCGTGGTCATGTGCCGCGGTTACTACACCCGGTGTGTGCTCGCCGCCTACGACTGGAACGGTTCCGCGCTGACTCAGCGCTGGGTTTTCGACAGCAACAGCAGCGGCAATTCCGGCTACGCCGGCCAGGGCAACCACAACTTGACCGTCGGCGACGTCGACGGCGACGGCAGGGATGAAATCGTCTACGGCGCCTGCTGTATCGATGACAACGGGGGGCGCAAGTACACGACCGGCCGGGGTCATGGCGACGCCATGCATCTGGCCAAGATGGATCCCAACCGTTCGGGTCTGCAGGTGTGGGACGTGCACGAAACGCCCAACTCCAGCTACGGCGGCGGCGAATACCGCGACGCCAACACCGGCGCGCTCATCTGGGGCGTGGGCTCCACTTCCGATTGCGGCCGCGGCGTGGCGGGCAACATCACCACCGTGAAAGGCTACCAGATGTGGTCGGCCCGCACCGGATGCCTGTACAACAACACCAAGGCCAATATCGGCGCCACGCCGGCGTCGATGAATTTCCTTTGCTGGTGGCATGGCAATCTCATCCGCTCGCTGCTCGACGGCACCACCATCAGCGATTATCCCAGCGGCACCGTGCTGACTGCCAGCGGGTGTTCCTCCAACAACGGCTCCAAGAGCACCCCCTGCTTGAGCGCCGACCTCCTCGGCGACTGGCGCGAAGAGGTCATCTGGCGGACATCCGACAACCATTATCTCCGCATCTATACCACGACGGAGGTCACCTCGAACCGCATCTTCACCCTGATGCACGACCGTCAGTATCGCTGCGCCATCGCCTGGCAGAATGTGGCGTACAATCAGCCGCCCCATCCCAGCTTCTACCTGGGTTACCAGATGACGCTTCCGGTGCCGCAGCCCAATATCGTGACCCCGTAGTGATCCACGGCACCAGCCCCCACGATTCCAACGCATTCGCATGGCGACGGAATCGGCGCGGTGGGCTTCCAGCCGCGATTGCCGCGGCCCGAAGCCCCCGCTCCATCGCCGTCCCGCTGTTTGACCGGAACCATCGTCATCGCACCGGGCGGTTTGAACCGCCCTGCTCCGGAACCACCCGGTGCGCTCTTCCTGCCTTGAGAACCACGCTGCTTTCCCAGTCCATAACGCGCCGGCGGCTGCTATGGATGTGTCTTCTCGCCGGCGGCACGATGCTTGCCAGCGTGTGGCGCGACCGGATGACACCAGCCCCGGCGCCGTATCCGCCGATTGCCTCCGCCGCGATCCATCACCGGCTCGCTTCGGCCAGATCTCGGGCGGGCGGCCGGGACAAAAGCCCGGCGGCCTCCGCCCTCTCCGAGCGGCTGATCCACTGCCAGAATCTCGCCGCCTGGCCACCCTCGCCCGAACGTGGGATCGCGTTGACCGCGGCGTTGGAAGATCTGGCAGCTGAAGATTCCACCCGGGCTCTGGCGCTGGCCGGGGCTGAGTCCGACGCCCAACTGCGCGAGAAACTTCTGCACGCCGTCCTGCGCGTCTGGGCTGGGGCGGCTCCAGAGGCGGCGGCGCGCGGGGCCTTTGCGCTGCCTGAAGCGGAACGCGTGGCCGCGATGGCCGCGGTGTTCGCCGGGGCCGCCGGCCGGCCGGATGACGCCGTGGACCTCGCATGTCGCCTTTGCCAGTATGATCCAGCCCGGGCGGGCGGCTACGGCGAAGCGTTGATCTCGGCGCTGTCCCAAAACGGCGAAGATGGTGCCGCGGTGCGATTCGCGCTGGCGGCGGCGCCCGCTGGCGAAGGCGAGGAGCGCCTCAAATGGCTGCAGTCCGCGTTCGGCGATTGGGCCAGGCGGGAACCGGAGCTGGCCGCGCTCGCGTCCCTGCGATTGCCCGACGCCGGGGCGCGATTCGAAGCGTTGATGGCCGTCATCCCCCACTGGGTGCAGATCGATCCGGCTGGGGCGGCCAGCGTCATGCAGGAACTGCCGGAGGAAGTGGACCGCCGCAACCTGATGGGCGAAACCCTGCGTCGATGGGTGACACGCGATCCCGTGCAGGCCGCCGGATGGATGAGCCGGCTCAATTCCGATCCGGATCTGGACCCCGGGACGGCCGCCCTGGCCTCATTGCCGCCGCTCGTCGCGGGCCGGCCGGACCTCGCGATCAGTTGGGCCGAAAGCATCGCCGAACCGCGCCTGCGTTCGCGCACGCTGGCTGAGATTGTGCGGCAATGGGCATCCTTCGACCCCGCGGCGGCCCGGAGTTACCTGGCCCGCTCGACCCAGGTCTTGGACGAGGATCGGACCGGCACGGACCACGGCGGCTGAATCGAGCGCCCGAAGCGCATGCCGAATGCCTGGTCGCCGCCCATGGCGTCGCGGCGCCGCGCGCGTTCACTGCCGGCGGGGAGTCAACATCGCGCCACCGGGCTGGCGCTCACTCAGCGCCAATAGCCCGGGACGAAGACGTAGGCGTTGCCCTGCTGGGCCCAGTACGGGGCGACGTAGGCGTGGCAATTGGGAGGCGGAGTTTCCCAATGACCGGCGCTCCAGATGTAGCCGGAGCCGTTGTAGGCCCAATATCCCGGAATCCAGACCGCGGAGGGCGAAGGAGCGGGGGTGACCACATCGGCCGGCTGGGACGACGGCGGAGGCGGCGGGGCGGCGACCGGCTGCGTTACCGTATAGGCGGTCCTTTGCGGCGGCATGCCGTAGACCGTGCCCTGCTGGTTGTCGGCTGCGTTGCCGAGCGTGCCGCCGGCGATGGCGCCGGCCGCGGCGCCGATGGCGGCGCCAGCGAGGGCATTGTGACTGCTGCTGTTGTTGCCGAGGATGGCGCCGGCGAGGGCGCCCAGGGCGCCGCCGGCCACGGCCCCCTGCTGGGTGTTGGGCCCGGTGCCGACACATCCGCCGCAGAGGGCGCACATGGCGACGGACAATAGGA
>CAZAFS010000121.1:0-8497 GCA_964484165.1 uncultured Opitutaceae bacterium
GGAATAAGAGTCTTGTCGAAGTCCCAGATGCAGGCGATGATGTTCTGCGTGAAGAGCGTGGTGGCCATTGCTGATCGTCACTTGTAGGCGGGTTTCCCCGCCCAGCGACTGGCTGTAAACAAGCCGCAGACCGCGGCTGGTGCAATTCGCAAATCTCACCGCCTTCCCTCCCGCCTCATGGACCTTTTGCCGGACATCGTCCCTTTCCAACGGCGCCTTGACGAATGCAATGCGCAGATGGCAGAGCCGTCGTTTTATGCCAACCCGCGCCGGGCCGCCGAGGTCACGCGCGAACAACAGAAGCTCGCCCAGCTGGTGGCGGACTACCAGGCGCTGGAGAAACTCGCCCAGGAGATCGCCGGCGCCCGGACCCTGGCCCGGGAAGCGGCCGGCGGCCCCGCCCTCCAGGAACTCGCCGCGCAGGAGCTGCCGGTGCTGGAACAGCGGCGTGCCGCCCTGCACCAGGCGGTGCTGCTCGCCATGATTCCGCCCGAACCGACCGACTCGCGCAACACCGTGATGGAGATCCGGGCCGGCACCGGCGGCGAGGAGGCGGCGCTCTTCGCCGCGGAGCTGGCGCGGATGTACCAGAAATACGCCGAGGCGCGCGGCTGGAAGATCGAGCCGATGGGCAGCAGCGGGAGCGAACGCGGCGGCTTCAAGGAGGTGAGTTTCCTCATCAGCGGGCAGGACGTCTACCGGCGGCTCAAGTTCGAGAGCGGCGTGCACCGGGTGCAGCGCGTGCCCGTCACCGAGGCCAGCGGCCGCATTCACACCTCGACCGTCACGGTCGCGGTGCTGCCCGAAGCGGAGGAAGTCGAGGTGCAGATCGATCCGCAGGAGCTCGAGATCACGGTGCAGCGCGCGAGCGGCCCGGGTGGCCAGGGCGTCAACACCACCGACTCCGCCGTGCGCATCCTCCACAAGCCGACGGGCATGATCGTTTTTTGCGCCGACGGCCGCTCGCAGCAGAAAAACAAGGCCAGCGCCATGGCCGTCCTCCGCTCGCGCCTGCTGCGCCTCAAAGAGG
Source organism: uncultured Opitutaceae bacterium (assembly GCA_964484165.1). GTDB lineage: Bacteria > Verrucomicrobiota > Verrucomicrobiia > Opitutales > Opitutaceae > Fen-1467. Next base: position 1,031 of record CAZAFS010000121.1, read on the forward strand.
ACGAGGAGCGCGCGAAATACGCCGCCCAGCGCCGCAGCCAGATCGGCACCGGCGACCGCTCCGAACGCATCCGCACTTACAACTTTCCGCAGAATCGCGTGACGGATCACCGCATCGGCCTCACGCTCTACAACCTTCCGCACGTGCTGGAAGGCGGCATCGATGCGCTCGTCACCGCCCTGCAAAAGGCGGAGTACGAGGAGAAACTCGCCGCGCTCACCGGCCACACGTTTGCCCCGCCCCGCGCCGTCGCCGGGGACGATTGACGGACGGGAAACCCGTGGCCATAGCGGGAGTCCTGTAACACCGATCCCGGACCCGTCGCGGCGACATCGCGTCGGGATTTCCGGTCATCCATGCATCGTCACTTCTCGAGGAACTTCCCGTCCATGTCAGGTCGGAGGGTTGCGCGGGCGGGAGCGTTCCCCGCCGGTCTGTTGCTGGCCGTCGCGACGTTGGGGGCGGCTCCCGCGGCGCCGGAGCCTCCACCTCCGTCGCGGACCGTTGACGGACCTTTCGCGGCGGAGATCGTCGCGCTCCCGCCTTACGAGCTGGACGCGGTCGAGCCGCCGTGGGCGAAGGACACCCGCACCGCGATCACCACGAGCGTATCGTTGGATTCAGGCGCGGCGCTGACCATGGCCGACGCCCTGCGGGCGAGTCCCGGCGTGCACGTCGACCAACCGGGCGGCCCCGGCGGACGCTCCTCCCTCTACCTCCGGGGCGGCGAGGAAAACTATACCGTCGTCCTGCTCGACGGCGTGCCGGCGAATAACCCCACGGACTCCCGCGGCGGCGGATTTGATTTCGGCACGCTGGACGCGAGCGAGTTCGCGGCGGCGCAGATCGTCCGCGGCCCGGTCTCTGCGCGCTACGGCCCGGACGCGCTGTCCGGCGTGATCAAGCTCACCAGCGACGTCATGGGGCTCCAGGATGGTTCGAGCATGGGCCTCGAGGCCGGCACGCACGGCCAGATGGCGGGCCATGTGGCGACCGGTGCGCGTCAGCACAACCTGACCACAGCCGCGTCCGTCCATTGGTCGGAAAATGGAAGCCGCGCGGCGGGCGATTTTGCGCGGCACGAGGCGGTGGCGGCCGGCGCGACCGGGCAGGGGCCGGCCGTGGAATGGCGCATGTCCCTGCGCTACGGGTGGGAGGACAGCGCGGCGTTTCCGGATGACAGCGGCGGCGAACGGCTGGCCGTGCTGCGATCACTCGAGGAGCGGTCGGGCAGCACCACGACCGCGGCGGTCGAACTGCTGTCGCCCGCCGCCCGGGCGACGGGCATCAAGTGGCGGGTGCGCTCGTGGGGAGCGTGGCTGCACGCCCACGACAATTCGCCGGGCGTGGCGCCGGGCCTGCGCGATCCGATCGGTCTGCCGGCCAGTCTGGAGGCGACGACGTTGCGGCGCGGCGGCTTTTCCGTCGAGGGAGACGTCGAGGCGGGCGGGAGTGGCGCGCTGGCGGTGGGCGTCGATGGCGAGTCCGAGCAGGGCAGGAGCGACGCCGTGCTGGTCTATGGACCGTTTCCGATTCCTGCGCCGTTCACCGCCTCGCGCGACCGGGTGGGAACGTTTGCCGAGTACACGTGGCAGCCGGCGGCGGGCTGGCTGGTTCAGCCCAGCGTGCGCCTGGACAAGGCGCGGGACTACAGTCCGCGTTTCACCCCGCGGCTCGGCCTGAAGGTGCCGGTCGGTGCCCGCACCGTCCTGCGGGTGAATGCCGGCACCGGTTTCAAGCTGCCGAGTTTCTACGCGGTCTCGAATCCGCTGGTCGGCAACCCGGCGTTGCGGCCGGAAAAAGCGCAAACCGTGGATATCGGGATCGAACAACCACTGGCCGCGGGCCGGGGCCAGCTGGAAATCGGCGGGTTTTCGAGCCGCTACCGCAACGGCATCGATTTTGACCCCGGTCCGCCTCCGCGGCTGGTGAACCGCAACGAGATTCGCAGCGACGGAATGGAAGCCGCGCTGCGGCTGAGGCTTGGCGACTCGCTGGAGCTGGGTGGTTCAGTCACCTACGCGGACGTGCGGAGCGAGCCCGGCGGCGGGCGCCTGCGGGGCCGTCCGCGGACGGAGGGCGCGGTGCGCGCGCAGTGGAGACCGGTCAAGCGGCTGGCGATCAAGGCGGCGCTGGTGGCGGTGGGCAGCGTGCTGGATTCGTCGGTGCCGACGGGCGACGTGCTGCTGCCGGAGTGGCGGCGGTTGAGCCTGGCCGGCCGGTATGAGGTGCATCGCGGCGTGGCGCTGACGGTCGGCGTGGAGAACCTGCTGAATGCGCGCTACGAGGAGGCAATCGGGTTCCCATCGCCCGGCGTGCGTTTGCGCGGCGGGATTGAGGCGAGGTTCTAGCGCCGGCTTTCGCAGCCGGGATCTCCCTTTACGGTCCGGACATCCTGGCTACGCTGGACCCTCGCGGGAGTCCCCGCTCCATGCTCACCCTCCTCGACGTCATCCAGAAGACCGCCGAATTCTTTGCGGCCAAAGGCGTGGACAATCCGCGGCTCAACGCCGAGATGCTCGTCGGTCACGTGCTGGGTCTGCCCCGGATGCAGCTCTATCTGCAGTTTGAACGCACGCTGGCGGAGGCGGAACTGGAGAAAATCCGCCCGCTGGTGAAGCGGCGCGGCCAGCATGAACCGCTGCAGTACATCCTCGGCGAAATGGAGTTTTTCCACCTCAAGCTGAAGGTCGACCGGCGGGCATTGATCCCCCGGCCCGAGACCGAGCAGCTTTGCGCGCTCGTCACGCAGCGGCTGGCGGCGCCGCCGGCGGCGGTGCTCGATCTCGGCACAGGCGGCGGCGCGATCGCGCTGGCCTTGGCCGCCTTTTATCCCGGCGTGGCGGTCACGGCCCTCGATGTCAGCGAGGAGGCGCTGGCGCTCGCCCGGGAAAACGCCGCGGCCCTCGGCCTGGCGGCCCGCGTCCGGCTGGTGCGCTCCGACTGGTTCGCGGCGCTCGAACCGGAGGCCCGGTTCGACCTCGTCGTGGCCAATCCGCCTTATCTCTCGGCGGGCGAGACCGCCGCCGCCACGCGGGAGGTGCGCGAGCACGAGCCGCGCATCGCGCTCACGCCCGGACCGGACGGTTCGGAAGCCTTGCGGCGCATTGTGGCGGAAAGTCCGCGCTTCCTCCGGGATGGCGGCTGCCTCGCCCTGGAGACGGGCATCGACCAGCACCAGATGCTCCGCGAAAACGCGGTGGCCGCGGGGTTCGCGCGCGTCGAGTCCCTGCGCGATCTCACGGATCGCGACCGGTTTCTCCTCGCCTGGCGGTCGTGAATGGACCGGTCCGTCCGCCCCCGGGCGGGACCTCAACCGTTGCCCGCCACCCGGATGGTGAGCGGCGCCGTGCCGTCGGCCCAGTACTGGGGATTCTTCGACAGCGCCAGGGCGTCGGACAGGACGCGCAGACTTTCGCGCAACGGGATGTCGACGCTCGTGATCCCCGCATCCTCATCGGTGTTCAGGAGCTCGTCGTCGCCGCCGGTGTCGTCCGGTTTCTTCTCCGGGGCCGCGGGTTTGGGCGGGGGCGGCACGAGGGTGATCTCCTTGTACGGGAAGTCATCTTTCGCGAGTTTGCCCTTCTCCGCCTCCATCGTCTTCTTGAAGGCGTCGTCCGCCTGCTTCTGCTGCTGGCGTTCCGCCAGGTTGAGCGAGAGATCCTTCAGCGCCTGCCGGGCCTTGAACCAGTCGATGCTCTTCCGCAGGTAGGAGAACTCCTCCAGGTGCTCGAGGCGGGTCTGGCTGGCCTCGCGCAGGGACAGGAGGATGTTTTGCTCGAGCGGATGGCCGCGGAACTTGGTCGAGGGAATCTCGTCCCAGATCAGGGCGTTGGGCAGGTCGGATTCGCCGATGGGCATGTACTCATCGATGGAGGGCAGGATGAGGTCCGGCGTGACGCCCTTGTTCTGCGTCGAGGAGCCGTTGGGCAGGTAGAACTTCTGGATGGTCAGTTTGGCCGCGCCGGTCTTTTGCGACTGGAACGCCAGCAGGCGGTTCACGTTCTTCATCTCCACCACGGTCTGCACCGAGCCCTTGCCGTGGGTGGACCGGTCGCCGATGATGACGGCGCGGCCGTAATTCTGCAGCGCGCCCGCCACGATCTCGGACGCCGAGGCGCTGAAGCGCGACGTCAGCACGGCGAGGGGGCCCGTGTAGCTGATCTGCGAGTCCTCGTCATTGTCGACCTGGATTTCGCCGCTGAATGATTTCACCTGCACGACCGGGCCCTTGTTGATGAACAGGCCCGTCAGGTTGATGGCCTCGGAGAGAAGCCCGCCGCCGTTGTTGCGCAGATCGAGCACCAGGCCCTTGATGCCGGCGGCCTTGAGCCGGCTGATGAGTTCGGCGACATCCTGGGTGGCGCTGGAATGCTCCGCGCTGTCTTCGTTCTCCTCGTCGTCGCCGGACATGCCATAAAAGGAGGGCAGCGTGATCACTCCGATCGGCACGGTTTCGTTTCCGAGGCCGGGGACCTGATAAATGGCGGCGCGGGCGCGGGCCGAGTTGAGTTTGACCACATCGCGCACGATGGTGACCTCCTTGTGCACCGACTCGTCGGTGACTCCGGCGGGGACGATGGTGAGCTTGATTTTCGTGCCCCGATCGCCGCGGATGAGATCGACCACCTTGCGCAGCTTCATGCCAATGAGGTCGACGGTCTCGCCGCCGGGCGGCGTCACCGCGACGATCTTGTCGTTCGGGTGCAGCTGCTTGCTGAGATCGGCGGGTCCGCCGGGGATCAGTTCCTTGATCAGGATTTGGTCTTCCTCCTTGCCCAGCAGCGCCCCGATGCCGACGAGGGAAAGGCGCATCTGGATGCCAAAGTCCTCGTAGGTCTCGGGCGAAAAGTAGCACGAGTGCGGATCGTAGAGATTGGCCAGCGAGGTGAGAAAGACCTCGGCGACTTCGTCCGTATCGGTGGTGGCGAGATTCTTGAGCCAGCGTTCGTAGCGGCGGTGGACGTTCTGCCTGGCCTCGGCGATCGTCTTGTGGTCCAGCAGGTCCTGCAGGAGTTCGAACTTGATGCGGCGGCGCCAGAGGTCATTCGCCTCGGCCTCGGTGCCGGGCCAGGGAGCCTTCGTGCGGTCGACGGGGTAGGTCTCGTGGGTCGTGAAATCATAATCCTTGTTCAGCTCGGTGAAGATCCAGTTGACCCGGTTCTCGACCCGCTTCTCGTACTGGTCGTAGATGTCAAACGCGGCGTCGAGCCGGCCCAGGGTCCGCAGGGTGTAGTAGAGGCCGGAGCCGGAGGCATAGCGGCGCTTGAACGCCGCTTCATCGGTGGCGAGGAAGAAGAGCCGGTTGGGATCAAGGTCGCCCATGTAGTCGTGGATGAGGTCCCCGCCAAGCCGGTCCTTCGGCTCGTTGTTCAGCGCCTCGTGGTTGAAATTCACCTGCTCGAGCAGTTCGACCATGGTGCTCACCTCGGTGGCCAGGGTGCGCGAGGTCTCGAAGTTCCGCTCGGGCAGAGCCCGGCCGGTCGCCAGCGCGGCCAGCAGCACGCCGGCCACGGCCATGGTGCGGCGCCGCCACGGCGGAGAGGTGAAAAAAGGGATCATCGTACTATGAGTAAGGCAGGCGGACGAAAGGTTTCACAGCAAATCGTCCGCCCCCAAGGCAGATATAAGAGCACAAAGCGGGACGGCTTCAAGGCCGTTGCGGCGAATAAGCTCCCGGCGGCAGCAGCGTTACCACCAGCCCCCGGGTCTCGGCGAGGCGACGGCAATGCTCGGCCCAAAACGTCGCCTCGTCGGTGAAACCCAGCCAATGGGCGAGGGGGGCGCGGTCGGCGGCGGTGGCGGCCAGCACGCTCACCGCCCGGTCGGCATCCCGGCGGAGCAGAATCTCGATGCGCTTGAGAAAATCGTAGTTGGCGAGGAGCCGATCCGCCGCTTCGCCCGGAATCAGGCGGGCGGCGGCGAGGGCGCGCAACCCGCGGCGGGTGCCGGGCTGGCGGACGGCCGGATGCGCCGGGCCGTGGCGCAGTTGGAGCAGTTGGACCAGGAACTCGAAATCCACCAGCCCGCCGGGGCCGGTCTTGAACGCGCGTTCGGGCGGCGACACCGCGTCGCGTTCATGCTCGATGCGGGCGCGCATGGCCCACAGCGCGGCCGCTTCGGGCTCCGGCAGGGGCGACCGGTACAGCAGGTCGGTCACCAGGGTCTGGAACTCCGCCGCGAGCGCCGGCGGGCCGCCGACGATGCGGGCGCGCGTGAGCAGCTGGCGCTCCCATGCCTGGCCCGAGCCCCCCGCGTGATAGGCGCGGAGGACGGCCGGGGTGGTCACGAGCGGCCCGGCGTCGCCATGCGGTCGCAGCCGCAGGTCCAGCTTGAAGACCGGGCCCAGCGGGCCTCCGTGGTGCAAGAGCTTTTGCAGCTCGCGCACGATCGGCTCGAGGGCGGCGCCCGCCGGCTCCCGGCCGACGAACAGGAGATCGAGATCGGACCCGAAGGTCAGTTCGGCGCCGCCATATTTGCCCAGCGCGACCAGCAGCAGCGATTGCCGCGGGTCGAGTCGCCGCAGCACGTGGACCAGCACGGCGTCGGCCAGCAGCGAGAGGCTGGCCTCCACCTCTTCCACGTCCAGCATGCCAAGCAGTTCCCCGATGGCGTAGCGGACCTGCTCGGCCTTCACGTAGAGCCACAGCCAGCCGGCGAAATCCCGGTCGGTGGGTCCGGACGCGAGCTCGCCGGCCAGCGCGGCGGCATCCTTGCGTTTGCGGAGTACTTCGGGGCGCAGCACTTCCTCGACGATTTCCGGATGCGCCCCCAGCAGTTCGCCGATGTAGGTGCTGCGGTCAAACAGCAGGGCCAGGACGCGAAAGAACTGCGGGTTGGCGGCGCAGCCGTTGAAAAACTGCTGGCGGGTCCCGTAGCGCTCGGCGAAGCGGGCGATCCGGCGCAGCGTCGGCACCGGCCGCGCCAGGGCCGGCAAAATCTCGTCGAAGGATTCGGCCAGATGCTGGAAACGCACGACCAGTTCGCGGTTCACCTGGTGGCCGTGCTCGCCGCACACAAACCGCCGGAGTTCGTCGGCGGCGTCGGGAGCGGCGCCCAGCCAGCGCCGCAGGCGCTCCTGCACCTCCGGGGGCGTGCGCGCGGAGGCGAAGAATTCCCACCACTCTTGAAACGCACTGTCCCCCGTTTCGCCGCGGAACAGGCCGTCGTAGATGCGCCGCACGCGCGTGCGGACCGCGTCGAGCCGCGATTTGAATTCGCCGGTCGAGGGGAAGCCCAGGGTGCGCGCGACGGCCGCCAGTTCGGCGGCGTCGCCGGGCAGCGCATGCGTCTGGTGCTCTTCCCGCATCTGGACCGCGTGTTCGACCCGCCGGAGGAACCAGTAGGCTTCCTCGAGGAACCCGGCCTCGTTCACGCGGATGAGGCCGTAGCGCGCGAGCTGGTCGAGCGCCGCGGTGGTCGCGTGCGTCTGCAGGAAAGGATAGCGGCCGGCATGCAGCAGCTGGA
>CAZAFS010000122.1:0-8449 GCA_964484165.1 uncultured Opitutaceae bacterium
CTCGTCAGCACCTGCACCGCCTGCCCCAAACGAAGCCGGCCCGCCTCGACCGACGGAATCTCCGCGCTGACGACCAGCCGGTTCAGGTCGGTGATGTCGGCCAGGACCGTGGAGAGATCCACCGCCTCGCCCGGCCGGACGTTCACGCGAGTGACCGTGCCGGCCAACGGCGCGGTCACCCGGAGAAGCGCCAACTGCGTCCGCGCCGTCGCCAGCTGCGCCTCGGCGTCCTGCAGACTGCGCAGCGAAGTGTTGTTTTCCGCGTAAAGCTTCTTTTGGCGCTGTGCGGTTTCCAAGGCGTATTTCACCGCCACCCGCGCCGCCCGGTCGTCCAGTTCGAACAGCACGGCGCCGTCCGCCACCTGCTGGCCCTCGATCACCAGGGCCTTCGCGACGACCCCGGGAACCGACGGGGCCACATGCGACGTCGCCGGCGGCTGCCCGGCCGCGGCCGGCGCGGGCACCACCGCGCCGATGCCCTCGACGTAATCGTGCAGGGTGAGGCGTTGGAGGCGGCCCGTCTGCACGGTGACGATGGTGGGCGTCTCTTCCTCGGAAGCCGCGTCCGGGCGGTGCACCAGGCGGATGAGCGCGTAGACCGCCGCCCCCAACACGATTACCGCCAAACCGGCGGTTATTTGTTTACGGTTCATGATTCATGGCGCCTGTGGTTGCTGAGGATTCGTTTCCGCGCGTTGCAGCACGGCGGGAGAAAGGACGAGCGGGCTTTGCACGGCGTCTTCCAGCCGGCCGAGCGCCTGCTGCGCCGCGACCAACGCGTCGAGCCGGGCGAGGGCGCCGGCATTGAATTCGACCTGGGCGTCGGCCACCGCCAGGGCGTCCACCTCGCCCGCCCGCTGCATGGCGCGGATCGCATCCAGCCGCTGCTGGAGACCGGCCCCCAATGCCGCCGCCGTGGTCGCTTGCTGCAAGGCCACCTGGTAACCGGCCAGCGCCAGGTCGATCTGGCCCGCCGCCTTGCTTTGCACCGTCAGGAAATGGGCCGCGGCCAGCTCCCGTTGCGCCCGGGCCTCGGCAATCGCGCCCTGGTTCTGATTCAAAATCGGCAGGGTGAGGGACACACCCAGGGTCCATTTGTTGTCGGTCTGGTCGTACTCGTAGCCCGGACCCAGGTCCAGGTCGGGATACTGGTTCGCGATCGCCAGCTGCAGCGCCGACTGGCTGGCGGCGTAGTCCGCGAGCGCGCCGCGAATATCGGTGCGATTCAGGAGGGCTTCGCGCCGGACTTCCGGCGCGGTGAGCGCGGTGGGAAACGCGTCCAGGCCGGCAAACGACAGCGTGACGTCCTGGAGCGCGGCCACCGGCAGGCCTAGGGCGTCCGCCAGCCCCGCCAGGGCTTCGACTTGTTGGCGCCGGGCCTGCTGGCGGGCCAGCCGGGTGGTGGCGAGCGCGATCCGCGCCGGCGTGACCTCGGCGCCCGCCACCGCGCCGGCCCCCAGTTGGCCTTCGAGCAACTGCACGACTTGCTCCTGGGCGGCCTCCTGCCGGGCGAAAAGCGCCTCGGTTTCGCGCGCCGAATAGAGACCGAGCAACGCGGCCCGCACGGCGCTCCGCACCTGCCAGACCGCACCATAGAGCTCCCACCGGGAGGCCTCGGCGTGCTGCCGCGCCGCGGCGAGGCGGTAGCCGCGCTTGCCCGCGGTCTCGAGGGGAAGGTCGAAGGTGATCCCGGGAATCCACGGGGGTGGGCTGGTGGTGTCGTAGGTGCCCGACAGGCCCAGCGTGGGATTGGGCCGTTGGCTGGCCGTGATTTTGCCCGCCGTCGCGACCCGCCACGCCGCCCGCGCCTCCTCCAGGCTCGGTTGGAAATAATAGGCCGCCAGCGCCAATTCCTCGAGGTTCCATTGCGGGAGCGGCCAGGGCGCCGGTTCGCGGCCGAGATTCTGCGCCAGAAAATGGCGCAGGCCCTCGTCCTTCAGCGAGCGGGCTGCCTGCGCCGCCGCGGTTTTATCCGGCGAGAGCGGCTGCGCCTGGTAGTGAGCGCAGCCTGCGGCAACCAACAGGGCGAAAGCCAGCGAGGCAGCCGTGAACAGACGCGGGGGGGATTGCCAGTTGATCATCGAGTCGTCGGTCCCGCCCAAGCCGCGCCGTGGAATCAGATGGGGACGGTCATCATCGATTCCGGCCAACACTACCTTTCGCGGCCCAACGGTTGCTGTCAAACATCCGCGCGGGCAAAGGCATGTTTTCAAACCACGGTTGTCATTCTGAGCGAAGCGAAGAATCCATGCCCGGTAGGAAGGTCGCTCTTGTCTCGCCGAAGCTAATGGCGAAGGCGGATGCGACCGATCAATCGCCCGCAAGCGGGCTTCCTACACCTTCGCTGCGCTCAGCATGACAAAGGCCTGAAGCAAGAGGTTTGAAAACACGCGATAGAAGATGCGGGGCCGTCACTCCATTCCGTAGACCAGGATCTTGAAGGTGCCGGGCACCACTTTCGGCCGTTGCCGCCGCTGGCCCGGCGCTGGCTCCGGGGCCGGCTCGAATTGGGCCGAGGCCAGGTAGATCCGGTGCGTCTTGGGATCGAGCGCCATGGTGCGGGCGCTGCGCTCGGTCGGCAGCGTCTGCACGACGGTGAGGGTGTCGGGCGTTTCCTCCTTCGCGACGGTCACGGTGCCGTCGCCGCAGGAGGCGAAGGCCAGGCCGGTGCCGGGATCAAAGGCGTTGGCATCGACGCCCTGGCCGATCGGCACTGTGGCAAGCACTTTGCCCGTGGTGCTGTCCATCATCACCATCATCTGGTTGTGGCAGCCGAGAAACAGCCGGTGGTGCACGATGTCGATGGCCATGCCCGAAGCCTCCTCGCCGGGGGCGATCGGCCACCGGTTCACGACCTGGTGCGTCGTGGTATCGATGACGACGACTTCACTCTTGTCCTCGAGATTGTCATAAATCCGGCCGGCCGCGACGTCCACCGCGGCGAACTCGGGGCGACCGCCCAGGGGGATCGTGGCGACGACCGTGCTGGACTTGGCGCTGATCACGGTCGCGGACTGGCCGCGTCCATTGAACGTGTAGAACTCCTGCTGGCCCGGGTCGTAGAGCATCCCGTCCGGCCCCTTGTCGGTGTCCACCTTGGAAAGGGTCTGCAGGGTTTTCAGGTCCACGATGCCGGCCTTGTTTTCGCCGCCGTTGCTGGTCAGGCCGCGCCCGAGGTCCGGCGCCAGCGCCACGCCATGGACGCCCGGCGTGTCGGCGATCTCGCCGACCACGGTGTTCTGGTCGAGGTCGATCACCACGACCTTGGTGGCGTGGCTCACATAGAGCCGCCGTGCGCCGGAATCGACCGAGAGGTAATCCCAGCCGCCTTCGCCGCCGACCTTGATTTCAGTGACCAAGTGGAAGGGGCCGTCGGCGCTGCGAAGAGGCGCGCTCAAGGTGCTGAGAGCGCCGAGAAGCATGATGGCGAGGAATCGCGGGGAGGGTGATTTCATTTTTAGTGGAGTTGGGATCGGAGACTATGACGGGAGTGCGGACGCAGAAGTGACCGACCATTTCGCGGCCTGTTCCGGCCGGGTCAATTCCGCGAAGATGACGGTTTTGTCATGTGTATTGTGGGTCCGCATCATCTGGTGATGGTATAAGCGCAGCCATCCCGGATACGCCGCACGGTTACGGCGGACCCGGGCAAAAGCAGCACCAGATCCAGCTCATGAGCAAATTCAGCAGAAGGTTTTTCGTCACGAGCTGCCTCGTGGCGACCACGGGCGTCGCTGCGGCGGCCTGGGCCGACGCCGCCAGACGCGCATGAAACTCCATCGTTTTGTCTGGGCTCTCGCTCTGGTGGCCGCCACCAGGTTACCGGCCCAAACCAGCGACATGGGCGCCATTATGGGCTCCGTGTTCGACCAGGCAAACGGCCGACCGGTCCAGTATGTCACGCTGGTGCTCAAAAACCGGCCGGACGGGCAGATCGTCCGAACCGCGGTGTCCGACGCCCATGGCGCGTTCCGGTGGGACGACGTGGCGTTCGGCCAATACCGGGTGGTCTACGGCCTGATCGGCTTTGAGAACCGGGAAACGCCCGATATCGCCGTGGACGGGCAGCACCGATCCGTCGAGCTCGGCCGTCTGATCGTCGAGGAGGCGAGCCACGTCATGGACCGGGTGGTCGTGTCCGCCGGTCCGGAGGCCTTCTACAATTCCATCGACCGGAAGGTCTACAACGTCGGCCAGGACATCCGCAGCCTCAGCGGCTCTGCCAGCGACCTGCTGCAGAACATTCCCTCGGTGGACGTCGATATCGAGGGCAACGTCAGTCTGCGCGGCAATGGCAATGTCCTGATCCTGATCAACGGGCAGACCTCGCCGCTGATGGGGACCGCGAACCGGGCGCTGGTGCTGGAGCAGCTGCCGGCGGACTCGATCGAGAAGATCGAGGTCATCACCAACCCCTCGGCGAAATACAAGCCCGACGGCACCGCCGGCATCATCAACCTCCAGCTGAAGCGCCGCCACGACATCGGCTTCTCGGGCCTCGTGCGGGCGAACGGCGGCAACGATGGGCGCTATAACGCCGGGCTCACCGTCAACTACAATCCCGGGAAGTACAATGTCTTCGGGACCGTCAACGTCCGGCAGGACGACCGGCCGCGCTACGCGACGGACACGCGGAGCCATCTCGACGCCGCCACCAACACGTTTCTCGCCACGGAGCAACGGACGGTGGAACATGCGCGCCCCTTGTCCTCGCTGGTGCAGGCCGGGCTGGATTACGCCCTCAGCGCCCGCGACAAGCTCGGCGCCAGCGCGAGCTACAACCACCTGACCTTCTTTCGCACCGCGACCGTCACCAATCTGGCGCGGGACGCGGGGGGCGGCGTGACGAGCGACTACGACCGGCTGCGGACCGACCCCGAGTGGCACAAGTCGCTGGAGTATGCGGGCACGTACCAGCACCGCTTTCCCCAGGACGGCCACGAATTGAACCTCGAGGTGAAGAGCGACTGGCACCAGGAAGTGGAGGACAACCACTACTCGGATGTCTACCGCGCCCCGGCCACGCCCACCACCTACGACAACACCCTGATCAAGCCGACGGAAACGGGCCGGGAGGCGATCGTGGAATATGTCCGCCCTTTCGCCGGCGACGCCAAACTCGAGGCCGGCGGCTCGTGGGAGGCCAACAAGAACGACATGGATTTTCGCGGGGAATTTCTGGACCCGGTGACTGGCCTCTGGATCGCGGACACGGCCAAGACCAATCGTTTCATCTATCACGACGCGATCCAGGCTCTCTATGCCACCTTCGGGCGGCCGTGGGGCCGGTTCGGCCTGCTGGCGGGCCTCCGGCTGGAGCAGACCATAATCGATACCAATCAGGTGACCACCCGGGTGATCGGCCAGAACGAGTATTTCCGCCTCTATCCCAGCCTGCACCTCAGCTACAATCTGACCGACACCAGCCAGCTCCAGTTGAACTACAGTCACCGCATCCATCGGCCGGAAAGCGACGACCTGAATCCCTTCCCCGAGTACCAGGATCCCTACAACCTGCGGGCCGGCAATCCGCAGCTCCGGCCCGAGGACACCCATTCGATCGAGGCCGGCTACCAGTACAAGGACAACGCGACGACCTACCTCGCCACGGTCTATTATCGCTACACCTACCACGCCTTCACGACGGTCAGCCGCTACATCAACAGCACGACGCTGCTGACCACCGAGGAAAACTTGGCGGTCAACCGCTCGGGCGGGCTGGAACTCGCGGCCACCACGGATCCGGGCCGTCCGGTCGCGCTCAATTTCAGCTCCAATGCGTTCTGGAGCGAAATCGATGCGAGCAATCTCGGGTACGGCGCGCGCCAATCCACGATCACCTGGAGCGCGAAATTGAACGCCAACTGGCATGTGGCCAAACGCGACCTGCTCCAGCTGAACACCAATTTCACGGCACGGCGCCTGACCGCGCAGGGCTACCGGCTGCCCACCTTCGTGGCCAACGTGGGCTATCGCCACGAGTGGCGCGACCAGAAGACCGCGTTCATCGTGACGGTGTCGGACCTGTTCAATTCGCTGAAGGAACGGACCGTCATCGACACGCCCATCCTGCACGACGAAAGCACGCGGCGCCGCAGCGCGCGCATCCTCTACGCCGGATTCACCTACAGCTTCGGCAAGCCGGGAAAGAAGCCAAAGGACGACTCGTTGCCGTTTGACAACCAACTTTGAAGCCGGCGCCGAACAGCCGCTCACCGCTTTCGCCTCGTCCCGCCCCGAACCGTCCGCCTAGCATCGCTCCATGCGCATTCTCGTCGTCGAGGACGAAAAGAAGATCGCCTCCTTCATCAGCAAGGGGCTCGCCGAGACGGGCTTCAACCCGCTGGTCTGCCATCGGGGCGACGACGCGCTGCATCTCGCCAGCACCGACCGGTTCGACGCCATCGTGCTCGACATCATGCTGCCCGGGCGCGACGGCCTGAGCGTGCTCCGGCAGTTGCGCGAACAGCACAACACGGTGCCGGTCATCATGCTGACGGCGCGGGACGGCCTCTCTGAGCGCGTCGAGGGACTGAACCTCGGCGCCGATGATTACTTGGCGAAGCCATTTTCCATGGAGGAGCTGATCGCCCGCCTGCGGGCGGTGCGGCGGCGGCTCTCGGGCGAGGGGTTGAATCTCCAGCGGTACGAGGATCTCACGCTGAATCTCATCACCCACGAAGTCAGCCGGGCGGGGCGCAAGGTGGACCTCACCGCGCGGGAATATGCGCTGCTCGAGTACCTGCTGCGCTCGCCCGGTCGCGTGCTGACGCGGACGCAGCTCTGCGAACAGGTGTGGGATTACCATTTCGATCCCGGAACCAATGTCGTCGACGTCTGCATCCAGCGACTCCGGCGGAAGCTCGACGACGGGCACGACGTGAAGCTGATCCAAACCGTGCGCGGGGTAGGGTACGCCTTGAAAACCGGCACATGAAAACCTGGCCTCTGCGGTGGCAGATCACGTTCTGGGCGGCCTTAGTCACGGGTCTCGCCCTGATCGTGTTCGGCGCGGTGGTTGCCTTCGAGGTCTACTCCCAACAGGTGGAGGCGATCGACGGGCAACTCGCGACCGACGCCGGACTGGTGTTCTCCATTCAAGTCGGGCGCGGAGACCTGATGGTCGCGGATCTCGACCGGCTCACTGGCCGGCGCCGGGGCGAGTTATCGCTTTACGGTTTCGCGCTCGGCCGGACCGGGGATCCCGCCTCCATTCGCGCCCGTCCGGAAAGCCTCGCCCGCCTCCTGCCGGCCCAGCCGCCGGCCCGACAGTTCTTGACCCTGAAGCTCGACCGCCGACGGCTGCGCATCGGCATTTTCACCCGTGACGGGACCACGCTTTTGCTGGCGACCTCGCTCCATCCGGCGGAGGACAGCGTGGGTGATCTGCTGGGGGCTTACGCGATCGCCTTGCCCCTGGTCCTGTTGCTCGCCGCAGGCGGCAGCTGGTGGATCGCGCGGCGGGCGCTTCGGCCGATCACGGCCATCACGGGCGCCGCGGCCTCCATCACCGCCGACCGGCTGGGCGAACGGCTGCCAGTGTCGGCCACCGACGACGAGGTTGGCCGGCTGACCCGTGTGCTCAATGACATGTTTGACCGCCTCCAGCGCAGCTTCGAGCAGGCGAACCGGTTCACGGCCGACGCGGCCCACGAACTGCGCACGCCGCTCACCATCATGCGCGGTCAGATCGAGGACGCGCTGCGCTCCGGACGCTTCAATCCCGAACAGGAGCGTCTGCTCGTGGGGCTGCTGGAGGAAACCACCGGCCTGCAGAAAATCTCCGACAACCTCATGCTGCTGGCACGGCTTGATCTCGGCAAGGATGCGCTCCAACTGACAACGCTCGATTTCAGCGCGTTGGTGCAGGAGGCGGGCGAGGATGCCGAACTGCTGGCCGCGCCGAAGGAGATCAGCGTGCGGGCGCAGATCGCCCCGGCAATCCACCTCAATGGGGACCCGATCATGCTGCGCCGCGTCCTGCTCAACCTCGTCGACAACGCGGTGAAATTCAACCGTCCGAGGGGCGAGCTAAGCCTGCGGCTGCGGGCCGTCGGCGATGAGGCCGTTCTGACGGTCGCCAATTCCGGCCCGGGCATACCGCCGGAGCGACAGGCCGCGTTGTTTGAGCGCTTCTTTCGGATTGGCTCGGACCGGAATCGGGATACCGGCGGAAGTGGGCTGGGCCTGAGCTTGTGCCGGGAAATCGTCTCGGCGCACGGGGGACGCATCGAACTCGCTCGCTCGGATGCGGACTGGACCGAGTTCACGGTCAACTTGCCACGCTTGGCCAGCCCTCCAGCGAAGGCGCAAGACCTCTCGAATAAGGCGCCCTAGGGCTGCCGCCTTCAATCGGGCGATCCAGCGCGATCTACGATGGCCTCCGGCTTACCCAACCTATATTACGCACAATAGCTATTATGTCTATAATAGGTTTTGGCCGGTAGGG
>CAZAFS010000123.1:0-8447 GCA_964484165.1 uncultured Opitutaceae bacterium
TGGATGCCCCGCGCCCGGCCCGCCGTCCTATCGCCGCCCAGTCGGTGTCTTTTCTCTCATGAACAAGCTGTGGGTTGGACTTCTGCTGCTCTCCGCCGCCGCCTTCGCCCAGCAGGGCGCGCCGCTCGCCCCGTATGACGCCGTGAATCCGTTCATCGGCACCGCCGCCGACGGCAACACTTTCCCCGGCGCCTCCGTGCCGTTCGGCCTGCTGCAGTGGGGCCCCGACACGCGGGCGGACGGGTGGTATCATTATGCCGACCAGACCATCCGCGGCCTCAGCCTCACCCACATCAGCGGCGCGGGCTGCCCCATCTACGCCGACGTGCCCATCCTGCCTTGGACCGGGGAGGTCACGGGCCCGGGCTCGGCTCCCGACTTCGCCCTGAAATTCTCCCACGAGCGCGAACAGGCGCATCCGGGCTACTACGCGGTGGAATTCGACAACGGCGTGAAGGCGGAGCTCACGGTCACCGCGCGCGCCGGCATCAGCCGGTTTCTGTTCCCGCCCGGCGCGACGCGGACTCTGCTCATCAAGGTCAGCGACAGCGCCAACGTTGACGAACCCAAGCGCAAAGCCGACGCCAGCGCGGTCGAGATTCGCGGCCCGGACACGATCGTGGGAACCGTCCACAGCGGCGGCTTCTGCGGCACCGACAGCAACTACGTCCTCTATTTCGCCCTGACGTTCGCCCGTCCGTTTGCCTCCGCGGGCACGTGGACCACCACGCTCAGCCCCGGGAGCACGTCCGCCGCGGGACACAAGGTGGGCGCGTATGTGTCCTTCGCCCCCGGCGCGGAGCCGGTCGTCGCGAAGGTGGGCGTCTCCTTTGTCAGCATCGCCAACGCCCTGGCCAACCGGCAGGCGGAAATCCCCGGGTGGGATTTCGACGCGGTCCACGCCGCCGCCACGGTCCGGTGGACCGATTTGCTCGCGCGCGTCGGCATCGAGGGCGGCACGCCGGCGCAGCGCACGATCTTTTATACCGGCCTGTACCACATGCTGCTTTCGCCGAATCTCTTCAACGACGCCAACGGCGATTACATCGGCTTCGACGGCCAGGTGCGGCGCCTGGCGCCGGGGGAGGCGCAGTACGCGAACTTTTCCGACTGGGACATCTACCGCGACGTGGTGCAGCTGCACGCCCTGCTCCTGCCGGAACAGACCGGCCAGATGATGCAGTCGCTGATCCGCGACGCGCAGGAGAGCGGGTGGTTGCCGCGCTGGCCGGTGGCCAACGACGTGAGCTACGTCATGGGCGGGGACTCGCCGGCGATCCTGATCGCCGAAGCTCACGCCTTCGGGGCCCGGGCGTTCGCCGCCCGCACCGCGCTGGAATACATGCTGAAGGGCGCCACCCAACCGGGAACCGGCCCGCACGGCCAGTCGCAGCGGCCGGGGCTGCCCGACTATCTGAGCAAGGGCTACATCCCGGTCGGAAACGGCAACGAGACGGGAGCGTCGGTGACGCTCGAGTATGCGAGCGCGGACTTCGCCATCTCCCGGTTCGCCGCCGCCCTCGGCGATCCGGCAAATGCCGCGCGGTTGCAGCGCTCCGCCCAGAACTGGCGGAACCTGCTGGATCCGGAAACCGGATTCATCCGGCCGCGCACGGCGGACGGGAAATTTCTGGGAAATTGGGACCCCGACCACCTCATGCCGCGCCACCAGAGCTGGGACACGGTGGACCAGATGGGCTTCGAAGAGGGCTCAGCCTGGCAATACACGTGGATGATTCCGCAAAACTACGCCGGCCTGTTCGCCGCGCTGGGCGGGGAGGAGAAAGTCGTGCCCAAGCTCGACAAGTTTTTCCAGAAGCTGAGCGGTTGGGCCGTCCCGACCTTTACGGTGACCAATGAACCCGACTTCTGCGCTCCCTACGCCTATGTCTGGACGGGAAACCCGTGGAAGACCCAGGAGGTCGTGGATCGCGTCCGCCGCGAGACGTTCACCACGAAGCCGGATGGGCTTCCCGGCAACGATGATCTGGGCGCCACGTCGGGCGTCTACGTGTGGAACGCCCTCGGCCTGTACCCGGTGATCCCCGGAGTCGGCGGGCTGGTGCTGGGGACGCCGCTGTTTCCGAGCGCGACGGTGCGGATGGGAGATGGACGGACGCTGGAGATCATCTCTCGCGGCGAGGGCATCTACGTGCAATCAGTGACGCTGAACGGCCGCGCCCACGACAGTGCGTGGCTGCCGCTGGAGGCTCTCACCGCCAAGGAGAACCGCCTGGAGTTCCTGCTGGGCCGTCAGCCCAACAAGACGTGGGGGGCTCACGGTGCGAGTCTGCCCCCCTCGTTCGACGCTCCCTGAACGGCGGCCTCCAAGCAGCGCTGGAACCCGACGGCGTGAGTGTCGTTTTTGTCGGCCGGCATCACTCCGACCCCCGGATCAGTTGTCAACTAATAGTTGACATGTGGCCGGAGGCCAACGGGTCGAAGGGCAGACCGCAAACCAGCCCGCCGGCGGCCCCGGATCCGCGCCAGGTCCGCCGGCCTACCCAAAAAAGAGTGGAAATTTGAATCGCGGAGACCCCCCGGCGCATACGATACCTCGGGGGCACACTTGGTCTCAACGGACACCATCTTTTCCGGAGGTGAATCATGCCCCTGAAATTTGAAGGCGCACCAATCCTGACCTGGCGGAAGCTCAAACAAAAGAACGAGGAGGGCGACGAGGAGGACGTCGAGATACTCTGTGTCTGCGTGCGGATCGAGAATACCGGCGACACCGAGCAACAGACGTCCATCACCTTTCGGGGATACATCCCGGATACTGGCCGGCCGCCGGGCCCGAACCGTGAAGAAACGCTGTGCGAGGAAGTCGCCGTGAAGATCCCCAAAGACATGACCCTTGAATATTGCTGCTGCAGCTACACGCGCACCCTCCTCGAGATTTCGAACTGGGGTGGCTGGCTGGTGGTCGAGGGAATCGGAATCGAGAAGAACGCGACGACTCACGGCACGCAATTGAAGATTCCGGAGCGCCCCAAACCGCAATGAGTTTTTCCGTCCGCCACCCCATCACTCCAGCCCACCGGGAGAAATCACATTCCTACCGCACTCAAGAGTCCCAGCAACGCCCTCGGCCAACCGGCCCAGAGCCTTCAAACGTTCAACCTCCTCGACCTCCAGCCCTACACCCGGGAGAAAGCCTTCGCGACCGCCGCCAGCAAGGACTTCCACCTGTTCTATGTGGGACGCGACGACGTGCACGACGTCCTCAAACACGTCCTCTCCCGGGTAAGCGTCTCCCTTTACCTGAACATGTTCGGGTTCGACGACGATGAGCTCAACGACATCCTGATGGCCAAGGCGCTGGATCCGACCATCACCATGCTGATCACGCTGGACAAGAGCCAGGCCGGCGGGGTGCACGAAAAACGGCTGCTCGACTCGGACATCGCCAGGAACCCGACTGCCTACAACACCCACTTCGTCATCGGCCAATCCGCGACCCGCCAGATCAGCCACACGAAAGGCTTTGTGGCCGACGGCCGGGTCGACGGCGAAGGCTCCACCAACTGGTCGGCCTCCGGCGAGGGCACGTTCATCATCACCGGGCAGCCGGGGAGCCCGGGCTACAAGGCGCAGAACAACACCCAATCCATCTTCACCGACCCGGACACGATCAGCCGCTTTACGGCGGAACTGATCGCGGAGCATCTGGCCGCGCAAATGCAACAGGCGGCCGCCGCGGGCCCGGTCCCGCCCGCCCCGGCGGCCGGCAAGAAATAGCCGGACCGGCCTTCATGCTGGAGCCGGCGCCATTGCCCCCGCCTTGAAGCGCGGCCGCCCGTGCCTCACGATAATCTCCGCAGGCGCGCGGCCACGTCGTCGCGGAAGCGCCGCAGCATGCCCCGCACGCACGCCTCCACGTCGAGCGAGTCCACCCGCGCCAGCACCGTCAGATCCATGGCGAAGGTCAGCGCCGTGGCCGCGTCGGTGGCGTCCGCGACATGGAAGGTCGCGTGGGCCGCGCGCCGGCCCAGCGTGGCCCGGTCGTAGCGCTTGCCGCCGCCGATCTGCGACTTGAACACCGCCAGCAGCCTCTGCGCGAGCTGCGGCTGCGCCGAGACGTCCAGCGCCACCTTTTCGGTGTCGGGCAGCCAGTCAAGGTCGCGCCAGACTTCGCAGCCCAGCACCTGGCGCGGGCGCTGCGCCTTGGGCAGCGAGCGGATCGCCTCGAGGCAGCGCAGAAACACGGCGACGTGGGTGTCGTGCTTGTCAGCGGGATTGTGCAGGTAGACGATCTCCGGCCGGCAGCCGGCGAAAATCTGCCGGAGGTCGGCCGCCACGCCGGTCGGACCCGGCCGCTTCACCGCCGCGCTCGGATGGGCGAGCTGGATCTGGATGCTGTAGCCGCCCAGGCGCGCCGCCCGCCGCTGCTCCCGGCGCCGCACCGCCTGCATCTCCTCGTCGCTCAGCCGTGCGTAGCGCCCGGCACGCGGGCTGCCGCCGCCGTTCGTCACCACCACGCCGGAAAACCACCGGTCGGCGCGCCCGCGGCATTCGGCGATGCCGTGGTAGGCCAGGATCTCGATGTCGTCCTGATGGGCGGCCACGCACAGGTGCGTGGTGCGGGCGAGCGCGGCGGCGGGCGCGAGGCCCGACGGCACGTAGATGTCGGCCTGGGGTTGATTGAAATTCATTGGCGTTTGCCCGTCACCATGGCGTCCGCCGCGCAAAGGGCAATGCGCCGCTGCACCCGCGCGCAAGATTTGCCTAAATCCTTAAACCCGTCTTAACTGAAAAGCGAAAAGTCCCCCTCTCCGGCTTCATCGCTTCATGACCATCGTCGCTCTCATCGATTTCTCCGCCGTGACCGATCGGGTCTTCGAGACGGCGGCGACTCTGGCCACTTCCCTCAAGGGACGCGTGGTGCTGTTTCACGTCGTACAGCCGTCCCAGATGACCACGCCGGCGAACCCGACCCCCGAGGCCGTGGAGGCGACGCTGGCGGCCGGCGAGGAGAGCGCGGACCGGCGGCTCAGCCGCTACGAGAAGCGGTTGCAGCTCGAGAATGTGAGCGTGACCAAGGTGCTGCTCCGGGGCGTGCCGGTGCCGCAGATCATGGAGTGGAGCGCAAAACTCGGCGCCAGCTTTCTCGTGATGGGTTCGCACGGCCAGGGCCCGGTCGCCGGCCGCCTCGTCGGCAGCGTCACCGAGGGCGTGCTCCGCCAGGCCAAGTGCCCGGTGATCATCGTCCCGCATCCGAAGCTGTCCCGCTCGCGCCAGCCCTGGCTGTGAGCGCCCGCGGGGCGCGGCCGGGGGCGGCGGGTGCCGGCCGCCGCCGGAAACAACTTGTCCGGCGCCGCCTTCCCGCCGACAACCGTCTTCCGCCATGTTCGCCCAACTCGCCGACCGCCGCGCGCGCCTCGCCGCCGCGCTCAACCTCACCGACGGCATCCTGCTCCTCGGGGCGGGCACGCCGGTGCCCCTGCCTGAAAACACCGACCAGACCTACCCGTTCCGCGCCCACAGCGAGTTCTTCTACGTCGCGGGCGTCGAGTGCGCCGGCGCCATCGCCGCCTTCGATCCGCGGGACGGACCGCGCGCCGGCTGGCGGCTGTTCGTGCCGGACGTCACCGAGGACGAGCGCGTATGGGAGGCGCGGGCGCAATGCGAGGGCGAGCCGCTCGCCGCGCTGCCGGCCTGGCTCACCGCCCGCCGCGGCCGGCCCGCCGCCCTGCTCGGCGCTCCCCTCCCCGGCATGCCCGCCGACGCGGCGCTGACGGCGAAGGTGCGCGAGTTGTTCACCCACGCCCGCCGGCCGAAGGACGGCCTTGAGCTCGCCACCCTGCGCCGCGCCGCCCAAGCCGCGGCCGCCGGCTACGCCCGGGCCGCCGCCGTCATCGCCCCCGGCGTGACCGAGCGGGCCATCCAGATCGAACTCGAGGCGGAGTTTTTCCGCCATGGCGCCGGCCGCACCGGCTACGGCACCATCGTCGGCACCGGCCCCAACTCCGCGGTGCTCCACTTTGAGCCGACCGACCGCGCCGCGCGCGCCGGCGAATTCGTGCTCATCGACGCCGGGCCGGAGCTCGACCGCTACGTGATCGACGTCACCCGGACCTACGTGGCCGGGCGCCCGTCGGCGTTTCAACGCGATCTCTACCAGGTCGTGCTCGCCGCCCAGCAGCGGGCCGTCGGGCGCTGCGTGGCCGGAGCCGAGTGGCGCGAGGTGCACCTGCAGTGCGCGGTCGAGCTCACCGCCGGACTCGTCTCGCTCGGCCTTTTGCGCGGCGCCGCCGAATCGCTCGTCGAGCAGGAGGCGCACCTGCTGTTCTTCCCGCACGGCCTCGGGCACATGGTCGGCCTGGGCGTGCGCGACGCCAGCGGCAACCTGCCCGGCCGGGCGCGGGATCCGCGGCCCAGCCTGCGGACCCTGCGCATGGATCTGCCGCTCGCCCCCGGCTACCTCGTGACCGTCGAACCGGGCCTCTATTTCATTCCGCCGCTCCTGCGCGATCCCCGGCGCCGCGAAAAATTCCGCGACACCGTGGCGTGGGACAAGGTCGAGCCGCACCTCGCCCTCGGCGGCGTGCGCATCGAGGACAACGTGCTGGTGACCGACGGCGCGCCCGAGGTGCTGACCGCAGCCATTCCCAAGGACCTGTAACCGCCTCCGGTCCTGACCTGCGCCGCGCCGGAAACATGGACCTGCACATTGTCACGGCCCAGCCGGAGGACGCCGGCGCCTTGAGTGCCATTGCCCGCGGCGCCAAACAGCACTGGGGTTATCCGGACGACTGGCTGCGGCGGTGGGAGAACGTTCTGACCATCACGCCGGAGTACATTCGGGCGCATCCGCTGTACGTGGCCATGGCGGACGGGAAGCCGGTCGGGTTCTGCGCCCTTCAGATGGAACCGACCGACGCCTCGCTGGATCATTTCTGGGTGCTGCCGGAGGCGATGGGACGGGGCATCGGTCGGGCGCTGTTCGAGCGGGCTGAGCAGTCGGCCCGCGCCGCTGGTGCGGTCCGACTCGTGATCGAGTCCGACCCGCACGCGGAAGGTTTCTACCAACGCATGGGAGCCGCCACGGTCGGCCGAAAGCCCGCCAGCATCGATGGCGTGGAACGCTTTCTCCCGCTGCTCGAAAAGCCCCTGGCGTGAGGGCCGACCGGCCCGCGGGCGCCCTCAATCCGCGGGCGGGGCGTCGGAAAAGTCGCGGGCGCCGCCGGAGCGCGGCGTTTCATCGGCCAGCGGCTGCAGCGCCTCGCGTTCCATGCGGCCGAACGCGTGCCGCGCCTGCTCGCGCAGGAAGAATACGACGAAGGTGAAGACCAGGCAGAGACTGATGCTGAAGGTGAGAGGAAGGACGGACATGGTGCGATGGGATGGAACGGACGGGAAGACTGTAGGGGAGACGCGCGGCGCAGGCTCCGCATTTCTTGTCGTAGTTGGCTCAGAAATTGATGCGCAGGCGCCCGCCGGCGGGCCCCCCGCCGGGGAAGCCGGACTCCGGCTGCATCCGCCGGCGGCCGCGACCGGCCGGGCCCGCCCCGCCTCCGCACCGGTTGGCCAAAGGCGCGCGAATCTTGCGGTGCGCGGCGCCCGCCGCCGCGGCGGCCCCGTCAACCGATGCGCAAGCTTGGCCAACCCATGCAGAGCGACGGGCGCGGGCGCGTGGCATAGTTGCCGCCATGAAACGGCTCTTCCGCCAGACGCTCATCGGCCTGCGCCCGATGATCAAGACCTGCTGGGAAGTGCTGTTGCGCGCCGAGCCCCCGACCTCCGCCCTGGGCAATCCGGACACCCTGGTGTTCATGATGGACCAGACGCTCAACGCGTTCTTCACCGCCCTCCGCTCCCCAACCCCGCGGCACTGGCTCGCGCATCATCCGCTGCTCTGCGGCACCCTGGACGAGACCTGTCCCTGCGGACGCAACCCGCTGCTCCACTATTTCGTCTCGGGCGAGGAGGCCGTCGTCGCCATCGCGGCCAAGGCGCTGGGCGACCAGGCGGACCTGTCCACCGCGGAGCAGGACCAGCTGCTCGCCGAGGTGCAGCTCACGTTCCACTATCTTGCCCAGCACGAGCTCCAGATCTTCTGCGACCTGTGCCGCGGCAAATGCGCGCGAGCCCGGGCCGGCCTCGTAACCGGCAAACGCCAGGCTCCCCCGCGGGCGCGCCGGCAGCCGCGCCTGGTGCGGCCGCGCTGGCACTGGGCCGTGGTCCGGGCCGACTGACGGCCCGCCGCCCTCAGGCCGCCACCGTGCGCTGCATGCGTCCCCGGTAGGCGGTGGGCGCCTCCCCGGCCACGCGGCGAAACACGCGGTTGAACTGCGAGAGCGACTGGAACCCCGTCATGTAGGCCACCTCGCTGATCCGCTTGTGGCGGTCGAGCAGGAGGCTTTTCACCCTCTCCACGCGGATGCGGGCGAGGTAGTCCGTGAACGTCAGCCCCGTGGCCTGCTTGAACATCTTGCAGAAATAGA
>CAZAFS010000124.1:0-8418 GCA_964484165.1 uncultured Opitutaceae bacterium
ATCGGCCGGCACGCCTCCGCCCGGTGAGTCATTGCCCCAGATGAATTTGATGGTCCAATCGACGCGCGTGAACTGCGGCGAACCCGCACAATCGGGGTTGGCGAAATAGGCTCCGAACAGGCCGGTGCCATTGCCCTCGGGCGGCTTCGTGGCACCCGGCTCGACGGTGATTTGGAAGTCGCGCATCCGGATGTAGTGGCCGGTATACCAGCCGTACGGATGGAGCAGGAGCTTGAGATACGGCTGGTCGAGCGGCCGGGCCTTCAGCCGCATGCGCTCCTGGCCGTTGATTGCATAGACCGTGTCGCCGGTGAGGGCGTTGTAACGCAACTCCTCATTGAACCATTGGTCCCAGAGCGGCGGGATGGTCGGCGCGGTGCCCCCGGCGAACTTGCCCGGGCCGGGCGGGTAGCTCCTGCCATCGGCCAGGGTGAAAAGGTTCTGGTCCGTTTCGTAGTCGAAATTGCGGTACCCGATAGAGAACAGGCACTGATTGATCGCCGGCTTGGCCGCGGAGAGTCCGGGGTCGGCCACGCCGTAGGCCATGAGGGCGCCCTCAAACTTGCGGTTGGCGGTGTGCACGAAGACGCGGCGGCGGATGATCACGGTGCTGCCCGGCGCCACCGGGATGGGCTTGCTGTAGAGCACGCCCACCTGGTCGGTCTGGTCGGCGTTGAGCGTGAGTTCGCCATCGGCCACGGCGATGCCCGAGTCGTCGAAGGGCTTGCCCTCGCCAAAGTGGTCGTTCCAGCTGCCGCGCGTGGCGAACCACTGGGTCCGGTCAAGCTGGCCGCGGCGTTCGTTCGTGGTGCCGGTGGTGTTTGTCGTCGGAAACAGACACTGGGTCGGCACGATCTCCTCCGGCTGGCTGGGGCTGCGCCATTTCAACGAGACGGAGGCGCCACCATAGTCTTCGTAATACTCGATCTTGATGTCATAGCGCCGATTGGCCTGAAGCGAGATCGGGCGGCTCTCGTAAGCCCCCCATTCGTTGTTCCACAGGTCGACGATCAACTGTCCGTCGATCCAGAGGCGGAAGCCATTGTCGCGATAGCCCTTGAAGATGTACGATTCCGCAAACCGCGGCTGAATCTGCCCCGTCCAGCGAATGCCGAAATTGTCGCCCGGCACCAGCGCGTCCGGTGAGCCGTAGCCCCAGTCGAAGTTGATGGTCGGATCGATGCGCGTTAACTTCGGCGGACCCCGAAGCTCCCGATTGTCGTAGAACTCTCCGCGCAGGCCGGCCCCCGAGGGGCCGCCGTCGCGTGACGTGGTGACCTCAGTCTCGGTGTCCTTGTTTCCAGTGAAAACATGCGTGTCAGGCGCGTTCGCCGGGAACAGGCAGGAGCCGGGTATCGTCTCCTCAGGTTGGCTCGGACTCTTCCAGTGCAGGTCCAGGCGCGCCTGCCCCTGCAGTTGCAGGTATTCAATGCGGATGTCGTACCGCTGATTGGCGGTCAGCGTGACTGGAGCGCTGGCAAAGGGGGCAAAATCGCCAGGATTCCACTGATCGATGACCAGCCGGCCATCGATCCAGACGCGCACGCCGTCGTCCCGATAGCCGCAGATGACGTAGGCTTCCGAATACCGGGGCTGGATCTGCCCGGTCCAGCGCACGCTGAAATTATCGGCCGGCACGCCTCCGCCCGGTGAGTCATTGCCCCAGATGAATTTGATGGTCGGATCGACCCGCGTGAGTACGGGCGAGCCGGCGAGGTCGCGGTTGGCGAAGTATGCGCCCTGCAGCCCTTGACCGCTGGCGGCAGGCTGGATGACAGACCTCGCGGCCGTGAAGAGACGCGACAGGGCCGCCTGGTCGATGGCCTGGGCGCACAGCGATCCGGTCACGGACAACGCCGCCAGAAGCGCCACGGCGGCACAAGCAGCGGGCGCGAGGGCACGGCTGCGGATGGCTGCGACGAAACCAACGGACAGAATGCGGAGCACGGCACACCGATCGGAGCAGGAGGGTTTCATGGGGGTAAACCAAGGTTGCCCGCGTGCGATCGGGTGGTCCGCAGCGCGGGGGAGGAGTAGAGCTGGACTATTCCGAGTGTGCCGGGCCGACGTACTCAGTACGAGCGGGTCGTCTCCACGAACGCGCGTATTAATCCTTCTTTCCAGCAACATTAGAGTCTCAGAGGCGGAGGGTGGACACGCCTCCTGCGATTCTCCGGGAGACGGGCCGCCGGGTCAGACCAAATCATCCACGACGGCGCTGCGGAAACTCACAGGGCAGCCGCACCCCACCCGCGCCGGTTTGCAGCGCATTGTGTCACCGGCCCTCCGCGCTACCGCCCACGCCACACGGAACCGCCCGATATCGCGATCACCCGCCTGGCGCAAAAGAGCAGCGCCAGCGCCGCGACCAGCCACGAGGACATCGCGCCGCCACCGCCGCCGCCGGAGCTGGTGCCGGGCGTGGTCGGATTGGTCGGCGGATTCTGCGGGGGCGGCACCGTCCCGGCTTCGGTCAGAACCAGCGTGGTGACGGTGCCGGCGGCCGTGATCCGCCGGATGACGCCGTTGCCGGTGTCCGCCACGTAGAGGCTGCCGGCATCGTCGACCACCACCCCGCGCGGCTGATTGAACAACGCCCGCCCGCCAGGCCCATCCCCGAGTCCGGCGATGCCTGCCACGCCGGCCAGCGTGGTGACCACGCCCGCCGGGGTGATCCGGCGCAGAGTGGCGTTGCCGGTGTCGGCCACGTAGAGATTGCCCGCCGCGTCCACCTCCACCCCGCAGGGCTGGTTGAACAGCGCATAGCCGCCGGTGCCGTCGTTGCCGCCGTTGATTCCAGGAGAACCAGCCAGCGTGCTCACCACGCCGCCGCCGGTGACCCGGCGGATGGTGTGGTTGTAGGTGTCGGCGACGTAAAGCGTGCCGGCCGCATCGACCGCCACCCCGTTCGGATAGTTGAAGCGGGCCGCGCTGCCGGTGCCGTCGGCATCGCCGCGGCTACCCGCCAGGCCCGCGAGCGTGCTGACCGCGGCCGTCGGGGTGATCTGGCGGATGGTGGCGTTGGAGGCGTCGGCGACATAGAGATTGCCCGCACCGTCCACCGTGATGCCGGTGGGCGAACCGAATGACGCCGCGGCGCCGGTCCCGTCCTGGTTGCCCCGGTTGGACACCGAACCGGCCAGAGTGGTAACGACCCCTTCCGGAGTGATCCGGCGGATGGTGGCGTTGCCGGTGTCGGTGACATAAAGGTTGCCAGCCAGGTCGGCCGTGATGCCGCCGGGTTGGTTGAAGCGCGCGGCGCTGCCGGTGCCGTCCTGCGAGCCGACGGAGCCGGCCGTGCCGGCCAGCGTGCTCACCACGCCGGCTGTGGTGATCTTGCGGATGGTGTTGGCGGCGGCGTCCGCCACATACAAGTTGCCCGGACCGTCCAGCGTGAGGCTGACGGGGTATTGCAGCAGGCTGACCGCCCCGCCGCTCACCGTGAGCGTGGCCGCATTGCCCGTGACCGATCCGACGAAACCGGTGGCGACGCAGCGGAACTGGTCGCCCGACATGGCCGCGGTGGGGGAGCTGACCGTCAGGGTCGCGCTCGTCACCCCGAGATAACTGCCGCCCTCGTTGAGGCTGATCCAATCCGTCGAACCCGCCGCCAGCCGCTGCCAGCGATAGGAGACCGGGCCATTGCCGTTGACCGTGATGCTGAAGGTGGCCGTCTGCCCGGCCGCCGAGGTCTGACCGGCCGCCTGGGTCGTGACCGCGGGTGCAACCTGCGCGGCGCGCAGGGCCGCGTAGGCGTTGAGCCGCCCGCCGGAGACGCAGCGGCCGGTGAGGGACGGCAACGGATCGACCGTGGTGAGGATCCACCGTTTCAGATCCGCGACCGTCGCATCCGGGCGCTCCGCCAGCAGCAATGCCGCCACCCCCGCGGTCAGCGGGGTGGAATTCGAAGTGCCGGTGCCGGTCAGCTCCACACCGTTCCGCCCGATCGTGGCGATGCGGGTGCCCGGGGCGCCCAGGTCCACCGACTGGAGACCGTAGCACGAGGAGGCGAGGTTGAGCTGGTCGAAGTTGTCCGTATTGGCGACCGCCACGATGTTGTCCGCCGGGTACGAGCCCGGATACATGGGGTTGAGGTCGTTGTCCGTGCCGCCGTTGGCGGCGGCGCACACGAGCAGAATCCCGGCGGTGCGGGCGGCCTCGACGGCGTCGAGCATCGCCACGCTGTATGGGTACCCGGCGAGCGACATGCTCATGATCCGCACCCCCTTGGTTCGCGCGTAGTTGATCCCGGCGGTCAGGTTGGCCGTCGTTCCCGTGCCGCCTCCCCCGCCGCTCGTCACCTTCACCGGCAGCAGCTGCACCTCCCAAGTCACGCCGGCGATCGCGGTGCCGTTGTTGCCCTGCGCGCCGAGAATCGAGGCGATCGTGGTGCCGTGGTCGCCGGTCGGATCGGGGTCATTGTCGTTGTCGACGAAATCCCACCCGCTCCAGTCGTCGACGAACCCGTTGCCATCTTCGTCGATGCCGTTGCCCGGAATTTCGCGCGGGTCGCGATAGCGGTTGGGGGCCAGGTCCGGGGGGGAGAAGTCGAAGCCGTTGTCGAGGACGGCCACGAGCACGGCGGGACTGGCGTGCCGGATGTCCCACGCCGGCACCATGCGGACGTCGGCGCCAACCACCCCTCCGTTCTGCCCGGTGTTTTGCAGCGAGTACTGCGCGGAAAACCGCGGATCGTCGGGCACGAGGCAGCCGGCGCCGAGACCGTTGCCCTCCGCCGCCGCGACCACATCGGAGCGACCCGCCAGCGCCGCGAGCGCCCGCGGTTGCGTGTCGAGGTCGGGCGACGGCAGCCGTGCCACCCAGTAGGCGCTGCCGTGGATCGGCCGCCACGACGCCGCGCCGATCGCGCGCAGCGCCGTAAAGAACGCGTCGGGCGCCACGCCCTCCCGTGGTTTCACCAGCACCTCGCCGGCGACAAAGGCGTCCTGTCTCAACACCGTCTCGCCGTAACCAGTCGCGCCGGTTTGCACCAGTTCCTCCACGCGCACCGGACCGTAGGCCTCGTCGGTTTGGAGCAACCACTCGCGCCGGTGGACGCCGCAGGCGTCGGGCGCGCCGTCGCGCCTCGCCAGCACCGGATAAGGATGGTTAAAGAGAACGAACTCCTTGGGAACTCCGGCCGGCGCGGGCGGTGCGGATCGCGGGCGCTCCGCGGCTGAACCTCCGGTGGCCACCCGCCAGGCGCGCGCGTGGTCGGCGGGCGGAACCTGCGCCAGCCAGATCGCGGCCCCGATGAACAGCAACGCGAGCCCGGCGGCAAACAGTGTCTTGCGTCCGCTCATCGGCACGAGACCCGAAGCCGCCGGTCCGGGGTTCGGGCGGACCGCTGCACGCGCCACCCCCGCGGGGCCGGCGTCAGAAGGACCATGGTCACGGAGAGCATAACACCTCCGCCGGCGGTTCCCCTCCGCGATATCGAAACAAAACGACGGGGCGACATCCGCGGCCAGCCGGAGCTGCGTCGGGCGGCCCCTGGGCGCGCCCAGCCCTTCGACTTGGCTCAGGGCAGGCGGTCGCACCCCACCCGGGCGGCCAGCGTCTTGCGGTCAAGCCGCTCCACCAGCAAAGCCTTCTAAACCTTTACCGAAGGCAACCAAGGGAACGAAGAGAGCTGCTTCGACCGTCACCCGGTTGCCTTCGTTACCTTCTGTAGAATGCCGGAAAGAACCTTCCTAGCGTCTTTGCGCCTTGGCGTGAGTTTGCCCACCGCGCGGCGGCCAGCAGTGCCAGCGCCGTGACCAGCCACGGCGGCATCGCCCCGCCGCCGCCCGGCGACGGTGGCGGCGTCACGACCGCGGGTGCGTTCACTGTCAGTGTGGCGGTGCTGCTCGCGACGTTGCCCGCGGAACTCGTGCACACACAGCGGAAATTGTCGCCGGACATCCGGGTCGTCGTCGCGTTCACCGTCAGTGTCGCACTGGTGACGCCGGCGTAGGCGCCGCCCTCGGTGAGGTTCGTCCAGATGTTTGTCCCGGCGGGGATCCACTGCCATTGGTAGCTCGGCGCCGGATAACCCAAGGCCGAGACCGTGAACGTCACGTTCGTCCCGCCGACCACGGTCTGGTTCTGCGGGTGGGTCTCGACCCGGGGCGCGGTGATCGGGAACTGCACTGCGACGGACTCGGAGACCGCCGTGCCCAGGGAATTGGTCGCAACGAGAGTGTAGCTGCCGACGTCGGCCGCCTGCAGGTGGGTGATGCGCAACGTGGAGGTGGTGACGCCGGAGAAGTCGCCGCCGTTGACCAGATTGAAGCCGTCGCGGCGCCATTGCAGCACGGGCACGGGATTGCCAGTGACGCTCGCACTGAACACGGCGGTGCCGCCCAGGGCCACCGTGTCGGCGCCGGTCACCGGACCGATGGCGGGACCCGCGCCCGGATCGTCATTGAAGCCGATCGCGGCAAAAAAAGTGTCGACCTGGGGCAGGTAGAGATTGGGCGCACCGACGACGTTGTGTCCATTGCTGCCGTAAGGCGGCAGCATGAGCAGCGTAGCGTCGCCGCCGGCGGCCGTGAAGGCGTCGAACATGCGGCGGGCGGTGGCGCCCGAGATCGAATAGTCGTTTTCGGCGTAGACCCAGAAGGAGGGCACGAGGTCGTGGCGGCCGAGTTCGGTGCAGCCGGCGACCCAGGCGTCCTGGACCCCGCCGGTGACCTGGCCGGTGCCCATGAGCCGGTAGTTGGTGCCGCCGCTGATGTTCACCGCACCCAGGACCCCCTCCATCGGAACGTTGGTGCCGGCGAGGACCATCCAACCGCCCTGCGACTGCCCCATGAGCACCACGCGGTCGGGCAGCACAAAACTCTGCGTCCGCCAGTAGGCCACGGCCGCCGCGTAGTCCTTCGCGCCCTCAAGCCCGCTCGCCACGGGGGTGTCCTGCAACTCGGTGTCCGGTCCGTCGGAGCTGCCGTAGCCGCGCCGGATGATGTAGGCCACGACGTGCCCCTCGGCGGCGAGCGCGTTGCACAGCTCGGGGTACCAGTTGACCGTGTTGGGGTCGCGCGCCGGATACATGCCGGCGCGGCCGTGGCTGAAAACCACCAGGGAATGCCGGTTGGCGTCGGCGGGGCGGTAGAGCATCGCCTCGAGCTGATAATCCCGCCCGTCGATGCGGGCGGGAAAGTAAACATGCTCCTGCGTGACGGCGTAGGTGGCTGCCTGCGGTTTCGCCACGGGAAGCAGGCTGGCGTCATCGAATCCGTCCGGCGTGTCTTCCGGCTGGCAATCGCGGTCATCGAGCGGCGGCCGCAGGCGGGGATCTTCCGGCCGGATGGCGGAGGTGGCTGCGCGCAGGGGCGCGCCGGCGGGCGGCAGCGCCACGGCCAGGGCAAAGAAGCAGGCGACGATGGTTTTCACGGAAGGAGGATTCGCGCCGGCGGGACCGAAGCCGACGCGGAAGGCTGGGAAATCCGCTTCCCGAAACGCTATTAACCACCAAAACCGCCCCATTCCCCAACCAATCCGCCGCGGCGGGTGTTAATTAGCTCCCCGTTAGCCACCATTAGCCCGCCGTGGCCCTCTTAAGAGTAAGGTTTTAGAGGTAAGGTGTAAGGGATGTCAGGTGCCCGGTTGCACGTAGACCACCGGCGCAAACAGGCGTCGCTCCGCGCCGCGCGGATCGTCCTCCGCCCGCGGGGGCAGATCGAAGATCATCGCCGGCCGCCGCTCCAACTCGAAGCGCGGCCACGTGGGCAGTGGCGGCGTGCCCGGGTTGCCGGTGCGGGCGAAGGCAATCAACGCCCCGCTCATCAAGTCGGCCATGGCCTGCGCCTCCGGCGCGGTGCCCGTCTGTGTCGCGCCGGAGGCGACATTGTCAAACACCAGCGGGATATCGAGCGCGTGCGGCGCCTTCCACTTGCCGCCGTCCACCGGCGAAGGCCAGTGCAGGTAGTAGACGTAAGTCGGCGCGCCGCCCTGCCGGGCCCGCCGCTCCGATTCAAGCACCATGCCCTTCCACGACCGCGCCGCGGTGGTCGCGGCAAAGAATACGTCACTCGGGGTGTAGGCCGGGTACAGCCCGCGGTACGCGGCCACCACCGCGTCGGGTGACAGGTCGCCCAGGAACCGGCTCACGTGCTGGCGGATCTTGCCCGGCAGCGATTCCCAGGTGAGCGCGAACGTGGCGGGATCGCCCCGGCCGATGAGGTAGGTGGTCTCGTCGTGCGTGTTGCCCAGCACCATGGGAAGGTCCGCCGATTCCGGCGAGGCGTCGGGCGCAAACGGGTCGCGCGGCAGCACGGTGCCGTCCACCACCGGCGTCCAGGTCTCGCCGCGCATCGCCCCCGCCAGCCGCTCCCACGGCATGGTCTTGATCTCGTCGAGGTGTCCGGGCGTCAGGCCTAGCTTCTGGAGGACGGCCCGGGCCGTGGCCGTCGCATGTTCGCGGGTGCGCCCGGT
>CAZAFS010000125.1:0-8416 GCA_964484165.1 uncultured Opitutaceae bacterium
ATGAGCGCGCAATTCGACCTTTCGCTCTACCTCGTCACCGATCCGGAGATGACCGCCCGCCGCGGCCTGCGTGAGACGGTGGCGGCCGCGGTCGAGGGCGGCGTGACCATGGTCCAGCTCCGGCACAAGGATGGCCCGGCGCGCCTCATGGTCGAAGCCGGCCGGGCCTTGCACAGCCTGCTCGTCCCGCGGGGCATTCCGCTGATCGTGAATGATCGGGTGGATGTCGCCCAAGTGATCGGCGCCGAGGGCGTGCATGTCGGGCAGGACGACCTGCCCCCGGCCGTGGTGCGTGCCTTGCTCGGGCCGCGCGCGATCATCGGCTTTTCGCTCAACGCCGAGCGCCAGCTCGCGGATTTCGCAGCCGGCGCCGTGGACTATGTCGGGCTGGGACCGCTGTTCCCCACCGGCACCAAGCCGGACGCGGCGCCCGCGCTCGGCGAAGCCGCCTTTGCCGCCATCCGCCGCCGGTTGTCCTGCCCGGTCGTCGCCATCGGCGGGATCACCGCGGCCAACGCGGCGCGCGCCATCGCCGCCGGCGCGGACGGCGTCGCCGTCGTTTCCGCAATCTGCGCTGCGACCGATCCGCGGGCCGCCGCCCAAGCCCTGCGCACCGCGATCGCCGCCGGCCGCCGGCAGGCCGGGCCGGGAGTCACGCCGGCCGAATAATCGCCTCCACACCCGATCACGGCCTGGCCAAGCTTGACTCTCATGCGTCACCTCAATCTTGCCGTCTCCTTCTTCGCCTTGGCCGCCGCCGCCCGGGCCGCCGCGCCCGCCACCGATCTCTGGAATGGCCGGGATCTGACCGGCTGGACCTTCGTGACCAATCCGGCGGTGGACGTCGCCACCGTGTGTCACGCGACGCCGGACGGCGCGCTGGCAGCCGCCGGCCGGCCCATCGGCTACCTGCTGGCCGCTCCCGGCACCTACGCGAATTTCAAGCTGCACGTGGAGTGGCGCTGGCCGGAGAAACCCGGCAATGGCGGCATCCTCGTGCACATCGCCTCCGGCCCGAAGGACCGCCAGTGGCCGCTCTGCTTTCAGATCCAGTTGAAGGCTCACCGGGCCGGCGACGTGCTGCCGATGGCCGGCGCGACCTGCGCCGAACTGCCGCAGCCCCCGGCGACCCAGGTCGACAAGATCGGGGTCGACAGCGAGAAGGCGCCCGGAGAGTGGAACACCTGCGACATCGTCTGCCAGGGCGGCTCCATCGAGTGCGCGGTCAACGGCGTGCCGCAGAATCGCGTCACCCGGTGCGCGCCGGGCGAAGGGAAGATTGGTTTCCAGTTTGAGGGCGCCCCCTTCGAGCTGCGCCACGTGCGGCTCACTCCCCTCGAGTGAGGCGCCGCGCGCGTCCGCCAGCCGGGCCGGAGGAGGATTATGCTCGCCACCGTCCCGGCCATTAACAAACTGCCCCGCGATTTGCGCATGAAAGCATGCCGCCGCGACCGCCGTGCGAATCCGCTGGAAGAAAACGCACGCCCCCCACCCCGCGTCTTGCGCTCCCCTCCGGAGCCGGACTGAGACGCGGCGCCCGGTGAAAGCCCGTCCCACCGCCCCCGGCCTGCGGTCACCCCTCTTCCCAAGACCCACTGCTGATTGCACCTGATAACATGAATACCCTGACTCCGATACTGGCGGCGGAATCTGCCACGGCCACCCTGGGCGGCTGGGACTGGCTGGCGGTCGCCCTCTACTTCAGCGTCCTGCTGGGCGTGGCCTGGTGGGTAGTGAAGAAGGGCAAGGACACCGCGGCCGATTACTTCCTGGCCGGGCGCAACCTCGGCTGGTGGATCATCGGCGCCTCCATTTTCGCCTCCAATATCGGCTCGGAGCACATCGTGGGCCTGGCCGGCTCGGGCGCTAAGGACGGCGTGGCGATGGCGCATTACGAGCTGCACGCGTGGTGCCTGCTGGTGCTGGCCTGGGTGTTCGTCCCCTTCTACGCCCGGTCGTTGGTGTTCACCATGCCCGAGTTTCTGGAGCGACGTTTCTCGACCAGCTCTCGCTACGTGCTCTCGATCGTCTCCCTGGTCACCTTCGTGGTGTCGAAGATCGCGGTGGGCATCTTCGCCGGCGGCGTGGTGTTCTCCACGCTGCTACCGGAGATCAACATCCATGTCGGCGGCATCGAGATCAACAGCTTCTGGATCGGCTCGGTGGCGGTGATCGTGCTGACCGGCCTGTACACCGCCCTCGGCGGCATGCGCGCGGTGGCCTACAACGACGCCGTGCAGGTGCTCGTCCTCATCTGCGGCTCGGCGACCCTGACGTTCTATGGCCTGTACAAGCTCGGCGGCTGGCATGAGCTGCGGGTGTTGTGCGGATCCGACATGTTCAACCTGTGGAAGCCGATGACGCCGCCCGGGGTGGTGTCGACCTGGTCGCCGGTGCTGGAGCGCGCCGCGGACGGCCACATCGTGAAGCAGGCGTGGTACTTCAACTCCCACTATCCCTGGCTGGGCATGCTGATCTGCGCGCCGGTCATCGGCCTGTGGTACTGGTGCACCGACCAGTACATCGTGCAGCGCGCGCTGGGCGCCCCCAACGAGCAGACGGCGCGCCGCGGCAGCATCTTTGCCTCCGTGCTCAAGCTGTTCCCCCCCTACCTGTTCATCATCCCCGGCATGATCTGCTTCGCCCTGGTCAAGAGCGGCAAGGTGCCGGACATGGCCGCGAACTTCGACGCCCAGAACGCCTTCCCACTGATGGTGAAATACCTCCTGCCGCCCGGATTGCGGGGCATCGTCGTGGCCGGCCTGCTCTCGGCGCTGATGGGTTCGCTGGCGGGCGTGTTCAACGCCTGCTCGACGCTCTTCACCGTGGACCTGTACCAGAAGATCAAGCCCGCCGCTTCGCAGTCCCAGATCGTGCGCACGGGCCGCATCGCCACCACGATCATGGTGATCATCGCCCTGGCGTGGATTCCCGTGGTCCAGGGCGCGCACAGCCTCTACGACTACCTGCAGTCGGTGCAGGGCTATCTGGCGCCGCCGATTTTCGTGGTCTTTTTCTTCGGCGTGTTCTGGAAGCGCCTCAATGCCAAGGGCTGTCTCTGGGCCATGGTCGTGGGCTTCACGCTCGGCATCTTCCGCATGCTGGTGGACACGCCGGTCACGATGAAGCTGAGCGGCTTCGCCGACGGCTACACGCCCGGCTCCTTCCTCTGGGTCATCAACAACATCAACTTCCAGTATTTCAGCATCATCATCACCCTGGTCTCCGCGGCGGTGATGGTGGCGGTGAGCTACGCCACCACCGGGCCGGACTACGGGCGGATCGCGAGCCTGACCTTCGGCACGGCCACCGAGGAGGACAAGGCGAAGACCTATGCCAGCTGGGATTGGCGCGAAATCGCGGCCTCGGGCTTCGTCCTGGCCATCATTCTCTGCGGCTATCTCTACTTCCGCGGCTGAACCGGCCGGCCTGCCTCCGCCTGCAGCGTCACGATGGTTTGGGCCGGGGTTGGTTGTAGCCGGGGTCGCTGACCCCGGCTGCCGGCCTCAGCGAGGCCGGCTACAACGGTCCATTGGTTTCGCCATGCAACCGGAGGGCCGTGTTGCCCTTTTAATTGGACAAACCGGACCCGCCGCACACAGTTTGATCGGTCATGTCCGCGCTGAACTCCCTCCCTGATTCCTGCATTCCGCCTCCGGCTCCCCGCCTCGACGACGAAGAAGAAGAGCGCGAGGAGGAGGCCAAGGCGGCGCAACTGCCGCAGGCCGTCGGCACCCTGATCCAGAAGAAATTCCTGAAGGCCCGGAAACTGTTCCTGTGGGGCCCGGTGACCGACGAAACGGCCAAGGACGTCTGCGAGAAGCTGCTCTATTTTGAAGCGGACGCCCCGGGCCGGGACATCACGTTCTATATCAATACCCCCGGCGGCTCCATCACCGCGGGCATGGCGATCTACGATACCCTCAAAATCATCTCCTCGCCCGTCACCGTGGTCGTCACCGGCATCGCGGCCTCGATGGGCTCCGTGCTGTTGTGCGCCGCCGCGAAGGGCCGGCGCCTGGTCTTTCCGCACGCCCGGGTGCTCATTCACCAGCCCCTCATCGCCGGCCGCTTCATTGGCCCCGCCACCGATATCAACATTCAGGCGAAGGAGATGGAAAAACTGCGCGACGAATTGAACCAGATCATGGCCGCGGCGTCGGGTCAGCCCATCGAGAAGATCGCCCGGGACTCCGACCGCGATTTCTACCTGAACGCCAGGGAAGCCATCGAATACGGCCTCGCGGACCGGATTGTGGACAAACTGTGAGCGCGCCCGCCGGGCGTCGATTCAGGATGGAAGCGGGACGAGGGAAAAGGCGGCCGTACGCCTTGTCCCCGGTTGAGTCGTCCTACAGCTTTCCCGCCGTCATGGGCGGCGTCATGGACTCGGCGAATTCCCGCTCCCAGGCGCGCGCCTGGCCTTGGTCGCCGGCCGCGGCCGCGGTGCCGAGGGCATCGCGCAGGATGGCGGTGCGCCGGTCGCGCCCGAGCGCGTCGCTGCGCAGGATCGCCTGATAGACGGCCACCGCCCGCGGCGCCGCGCCGCATTCCGTGAGCAACCGGGCCGCCTGCTGGGCAAGTGGCACATCATCCAGCTCGAACGATTCCGGCAGGGGCACCGCCCCGAGGGCCCGCGCCGCGTCAGCCCTGTCGCCCGCCGCTGCCAGCCGCTGGGCCAGATCCAGGGCCAGCACCAGGCCGGGCCAGCGGGGCAGCTTCTCCTGCAGCCACTGCCGGGCTTCACCGCCCTTGCCCTCCTGGTCCAACAGGTGCGCCTGGCGCAAGATCGCATAGCGTGCCGGGTCCGGCGGCAGCGCGTCGAGCCGGGCCAGTTGCTCGGGCAGCGTGACGGCGAACGGCCGGTAGAGGGGATCGCCGATGACGATGGTCTGCCAGCTCAGCGCCGGCTCGGCGTAATAGGCGGCGTCGCCCAGATTCATGCCCATGACCAGCCCCCGCAGGAGCAGCTGCGGCTCCAGCGTGAGCTGCAGGTAGGGCTCGAAGACGTTGCCAAACGTCGCGGTGACGCCGCGCGCGACGAGCGGCCCGCACCAGCCGGCGGTGTTCGACCGGAGCGTCTGGGCGGAAAAACTGTGGATGTGCAGGGCGATGGCCCCGGGCGGAAACCGGAAGCCGGGCCGCGCCATCGGGCCGTTCAAGTCGCCGGCGTGCCAGCCGAAGTACAACACCGGCGCGTCAAACCGCGCCCCCGCCGGCGGCGAGCCCTCCGCCCGGTTCACGTCGCCGTCAAATCCGAGGGCGGCGAGCTGCTCGGCGCAGAGCCCGAGCCACGCCTCGCCATCCGGATGCGGCCCGCGCAGATTGATGTAGTAGCGGCCGAGCAGACCGATGCGCTCGCCCTCCAGCGCGTGGTCCACCAGGCGCCGCGCGTCCTCCTCGGTCGGTCCGTCCAGGCGGGTCACCTTCACCACCGGCTCGTTCTCGAACGGAAACGGCCGGTCGACGCGAAACAGGGGATTCGCCACCCACCCGTTGATGTTGTACGTGCTGTGCGCCAGCAGGGTCAGCTCCGAGTCGACCGCCCCCTGGTTGGTGCGGAACTCCGGCCGCAGCGCGAACCGGGGTTCGTCGAGAAAATACGCCGGCGCGTGGCTCACGCGCAGCGGCACGCCGCGGCAGACCACCAGATAGCTGATGTGGTGGGTGAACACGCCGTACCGCTTGCGCCCCAGCCGGTCGGTCAGCGAGGTGGCAAAGGCGTCGATCCAGCCGCGCGCCACCAGCTGGTCCTGCAGCGGCTGGTAGATCGTGGCAATGAACTCGGGCCAGCCGATCGTCTCGTCGGCCGACATCGGCAGGGCGATGAGGTTGGCCGCGGGCACGCCGCGCTTCAGGGCGTAGTAGCGGGCCAGGCGCAACGAGTCGGCGCGGGCGGCGTTGGCCAGCACGATCACGCGGCGGGCGGGATCCGCCGGTTCGCCGGCCGCCGGGCGGCCCGCGGCCGCCAGGGGCCCGAGGAGGAGTCCGAGCACCGCCAGCCATCTGCCACCACCGTGCATCCGGCCGAATGTACACCGGCGGCCGCGGTTTTCGAGAACGGTTTCGCGCGGCTTGCCATGGGCCGGACCCTGGCTTTCAGTGGAGGCGGCGAAGGATTCCGCCGGCCCGCAAGGGCAAACCGCCCCCGCCGCCGCGGCGGGGCGCTGATGACTCCTGCCCAACCTCATTCGGAATCAAATGCGCCTCTACCTTTGGATCATGCTCGGCGGCGCGCTGGGAAGCGCGGGCCGCTTCTTCCTCTCCGGCTGGGCCGCGGATCGCTTCGGCGGCACGTTCCCCTGGGGCACCATGCTGGTCAACGTCACCGGCTGTTTCCTCATCGGCTTCTACGCCGCGCTCACCGATCCCGCCGAGGGCCGCCTGTTCGCCGGGTCGACGGCGCGCCAGTTCTTCACCGCCGGGATTTGCGGCGGCTACACCACGTTCTCCTCCTTCGGCCTGCAGACCCTCACGCTCGCGCGCAACGGCGAATGGCTGGCGGCCGGCGGCAACGTCCTCAGCTCGGTGGCGGCGTGCCTGCTGGCGGTCTGGCTGGGCTTCGCCGCCGCGATGTGGCTCAACCATTGGAAAAGCGCCTGACCATGGAACTCCCCCACGACTCCCTCCTGCTCCGCATCTTCATCGGCGAGTCCGACCGCCACGGCGGCCATCCGCTCCACGAGGCGATCGTGCTCAAGGCGCGGGAACTGCACCTCGCCGGCGCCACGGTCCTGCGCGGGACCATGGGCTTCGGCAAGTCCAGCCGCCTCCACACCAGCAAGATTCTCCGCCTGTCCTACGACCTGCCGGTCGTCATCGAAATCACCGACAGCGAAGACAAGATCAACGCCTTCCTGCCCGTCCTCGACGGCATGATCGGCGGTGGATTGGTCACGCTGGAGAAGGTGCGCGCCATCCGTTACGTCGGCACGAAACGGCCGGAGTAGGGCCTCCGCCTATTTCGCCGCCGGGGCCGGCGTGGCGGCGGACCGTCTCGCCAGCTGGTCGCGCAGGTAATGGTCGGGCGGCGCCGTGCGCCACGCCGTCAGCCAGATGCTGCCCAGCATCTGCCCGCCGCGCAGCAGCTGCTCCTCGATGAATCCCTTGCCGTCGACGCTGCCCGGCGAGCCGTCGGCTTTGAGCTGGCCGGCCTTCTCCAGCTCGTAGAGCGGCACCACGCGCTGGTTCTGGGCCAGCAGATAGCGCATCACCTCGGAGAACATCGCGTCGCGCTCCCCGGGCGCCGTCGTCGCGGGCAGCACCTGCGCCGGCCGCGCCTGCGCCGCCAGACCCGCCAGGCGGATGCCCGCCCGGGCGATGAACCCGCCGTCGATCCAGGCGTGAAACTTCGGATCGGTGGTGTAG
This sequence comes from uncultured Opitutaceae bacterium, assembly GCA_964484165.1. Taxonomy (GTDB): domain Bacteria; phylum Verrucomicrobiota; class Verrucomicrobiia; order Opitutales; family Opitutaceae; genus Fen-1467. The sequence continues at coordinate 7,369 of CAZAFS010000125.1, forward strand.
CCGTGCGGGTTGGCCCCCAGCCACCCGTGGTGGTGCACGGTGACGTGCAGCGGCTGGGCGCCGTCGCCGACATAGTGGCCCATCACGCCCATGACGTATAGGATGTTGGCCTGCGCGTTGGCGATCTCCTCCGGCGTGCCGCCACCCTGCTCAAAGGCCTTCAGGTAGGAGAACTGGGATTGCAGTCGTGCCGTGTCCTCCGTGATCTTCCACGGCAGGAAACCCGGCCATTCGCGGGTGCCATCGGTGTCCTTCGCCGGGTCGATTGCCGGAAAGATCTGCGCGTGTGCCGCGCGGCCCGCGGCAAACTCAAGGGCGAAGGTGTAGCGGAGCGGGCTCACTTTCGTCGGATCCAAGCCGGCCCAGCCGAGTTGCTCGAGGTCGAGATAGTGGTTGGGGTTGTTGTCGTTCTGCAGCGACCGGTCCGCCGAATTCCGCCACCGGTCGGGTTCGCCGGCGAGAAAGGCGATGCGCCCGGCCGCGGCCGGCGTCTGCACAAAGGCCGGGAAGTCCGCGGGCAGCCCGGCCAGCGCCAGTTGGTTGACGATGCGGTGGCCCTCGTAATCCCAGGCGAAGCCTGACGGCAGCCCGAGCGCGGCCAGAACGGCCAGTGCGGCCAGACGGAAAGAAGCACGTGATTTCATGATTTTATTTGGAGGAAGGAGGCGGGACCGGAGTTTCCACCGGCAAGGAAGCCGGCCGGCGCAGGGCCGCAAGCGTGGCGGCGTAATCGTCGATCCCCCCGGCGATGGCCTCGGCGATTTGCTGGCGGAATTCCGGCGTGGCCACCCGGCGCGCCTCGGCATCGTTGGAGAGAAACGCCGCCTCGACGAGCGCGGCCGGACAATCGGGAAAACGCAACACCGCCCAACGGTAGTGCTTGAAGCCGCGATCCGCGGTCTTGAGGCCGGCGACGACGGCGCGGTGCAGTTGGTAGCCGAGGAGCACGTTGCCGAAATCCTGCCGGTTGCCCGGGTAGGCGGTCGCTACCATGCTCTTGTCCTGCTCGGGCTGCGTCGAAATCTGGAACTGTGGCGTCAAGGCGTAG
>CAZAFS010000126.1:0-8346 GCA_964484165.1 uncultured Opitutaceae bacterium
CACCAAGATCAGCATGTATCCGAAGCTGTGGGAGGCGACCGGCGTGCCCTACGCCACGCTCATCGAGCGGCTGCTCGATTTGGCCATTGAACGGCACCGGCGCGAGCAGCGGATCGAAACCTCGTATCGGCCGCGGGACTGACGGAGCACCGATGCGGCTGCGAACGGTGCAGGGCCGGCTCAAGGTCAAGCACAGCATCATCGATGGCGTGCGCGGCCTGCTCGAGCGCCTGCTGGCGGACAATCCGGCCACCATCCGCTCGGTGATTCCGGGCGTGATCCGCCCGGTGCGCGCCGCCCGGGGCAAGGTGAAGGTGCGGGTGACGGTAGCGACGCAGAACGGCTGGAAGGCCATCGCGCTGAGTGCCGGCGCGCGCCAGGAGCTGTTCATCAGCACCTCCCTTTCGCAGGTAGAACTGGTGCGGGCGCTGGAACAGGCGGCGGATGATTAGTCGGACGGCGCCGGATTCGCCATTTCAGGCGCCAAGATCGGTCACCAAATCCGACAGCGCCCGCCGGGGCGTGCGGGGTGGGGTCTCCGCCGGATAACCGAGCGGCAGGAGGATGGCCGCGCGCTGGCCCGCCGGCAGGCCGAGGGTCTGGCCGGCGAGAGTTTCGTCGACCGCATCGACCCAGCAGGCGCCCAGGCCGAGTTCCACCGCGGCCAGCATCGCGTTGCCCACGGCGGCGCAGGCGTCCTGCATGCAGTAGACCTGTTCGCCCCGCGGGCCAAATTTCGCCGCCGAGCGCGCCGGCTCCACCGCAAAAACCAGCACCACCGGCGCCGTGGCCAGGAACTGCTGGCCCGCCGCCGCGGCCACGAGCGCCTGCTTCAACGCCGGGCGGCGGACCACGTAGATGTGGTAGGCTTGGAGATTGGCGGCCGAGGCGGCGCGGTTCGCCGCCGTCAGCACGGCTTCGAGCTTCTCCGGCTCGATGGGTTTCGCCTGGTAGGCGCGAACGGATTGCCGCGCGTTGATGGCTTCCAGCACATTCATGGTTTCTCCGTGGCGAGGGAGCATGCAGGAACGGCCGCGGAAACCAAGCGCGGGATGATCACCGCCGTCTGGCGTCGCCGGCCATTATCCAAGCCCCAGGCGGATGGAAAACTTGTCAACTATTAGTTGACAAGTGATTTGATGTTTGCGGCGCGGAGAGGCGCTTCGATGTGGCGGCCAGGAGAGGTTCCGGCGGAAGGCCCCGCTGAGCGGAGGGCGGCGCGGCTTGACGGTCCCGTCACGAACCGGCGGCGCGTTGCTGGTTCAAGGTTTGCAGCCGCTGGATCACATCGTCGTCGGAAAGATCGGCGGGCCAGCCGTAGGCTGCGGCCACGGCTTCATCGAGCACCAGGTGCGTTTGCTGGAGCCAGGCGGGGCGGACCCGGTAGAGCGCGGTGAGCGTGCGCTTGCTGTCCGTCCGGTCACCGAGCCACTCGCTGCGCTGCGCACCGAGCGCGCGGGCGGCCTGGGCGATTTCAGTGCGCTGCTCCTCCTGGACGCGGGTGAGCTTGCCCAGCGGCGTGGCCGGCGGCCATGGGCAGGGAAACGTCTCGAAGCAGGTCGCTGGCGCATAGCGAAAAGGGGTCTTCGGGCCGCGGGCCCACGCCGCGGCCCATCGCGTCCAGACGTCGTGATAACGCGAGTGGATCACACCCAGGAAATAGTCGTCGTCACGGGCGAAAACCGCGAGCGAACGATCAGGCAGAACGTCGGGCCCCAACCAGACGAACACCCGGGGGCGACCGGCGGCGGGGGTGGCGATGTACCGATCACGCTTGGCCAGGGCGACGCGCATTTCGGGCCGGGAACCGCCATGGATCCACCAAGCGTGGCGCCGCGCACTCCAGGCGGGCCGCACCTGCCGCCGGATCAGGGCGTACGGTCGTTCGTAAAGTTCCGCCTCCCGCTCGTCCATCTCCGGAGGGAAATCGACGATCCAGCGGTGCTGCGGTGCGCGCCGGAGGTCCGCGGCCCCGGCCCACCGGCGGACGACATCGCTGTTGGGCTTGCCGTGGCGGTTGTGGGCGGCCAGCAACCGCCGGGCGGCCATCGCGGAGAGTTCAAACCGGCCGCGTTTGTCATCCCCGCAAAAGGCGAGGCCGTGGTTCTCCGGCAGGCGCTGGGGCGGGGAGGACATGAGTGGGGTCGCCGGCGGCTCCCCCGCCGGTCTGCGGATGCCGGCGTCAGGTGGGCGGCGGTGGCGGGACGGCGGGGAGGACGATGACGCGGAAGCTGCGCGCGGGGTCGAGGTATTGCGCCGCCAGCGCGTCGATCTCGGCCTTGGTGATGCTCTCGAAGTCGCTGTAGCGGGTGCGGCACCAATCGAGCCGTTGCGGGAACTCCTGGCACTCGCCGATGACGCTGTTCAGCCAATAGCCGTTGGTGCGCGCCGTTTCCCGCAGGGAGGTGAGGATCGGCTGCTTGGCGCGTTCGAGCTCATCCGGCGTCGCGCCGTTCTTCTGGAGGTCGGCGGCGATGGCGAGCACGGTGTCGACGATCTTTTGCGCCTGCACGGGATCGACGGGGATCTGCGCCAGCAGAAACCCATAATGGGTGTAGGTGTCGCTCGGCGCGCTGCCCGCCTGCGGGCTGTAGGCATCGCCCATCTGTTCGCGCACCTTGACCCGCAGCCGGTCGGAAAGAATCTGGCCCAGCAGGCCGAGGCGGCGGGCCAGCTTCACGTCCCGCGAGTCGGTGGTGGGCCAGTAGAGGGTGACCAGCCCCTTGGGGATTTCCGTCGGCACACTGAAGGTCTTGGCGAACGGCTCCGGGAAGGCCACGACCCGCGCCGCGGCCAGCTCCGGCTTGGGCGCACGTGGCGGCAGGGTCCCAAACGTCTGCGCCGCGGCCGCGATCGTGGCGTCGAGGTCCAGATCGCCCGCGATCGCGATTTCAATCGCCCCGTCAGCCAGCTGGGGGCCGAGCCAGGCGCGGACTTCATCGAGCGTGCGATTCAGGGCTGCGGTCTCCGGCGGCAGGCCGAAGCGCGGGTCGCCGCTCGCCAGAAGGCGGGGCACCTCGGTCTGCATCGGCCCCGTGGAGGTGTGGGCGAAACGGTTGTACATCTGGTCGATGACCTTCCGGGCTTGGCGCAAGGCCTCGGGCCGGTAGCCGGGATCGACGAAATAGGCGGCGAGGAGCTGGAGTTGCGCCAGCAGATCCTCGCGGTTGGTGGTGCCGCCGAGGACACAGGCATCGTCGCCGACGTTGAAGTCGAGGCCGACGGTTTTGCTGGCGAACAGGCGCTGCAGATCGTCGATGTTATGCTTGCCCAGGCCGCCGGGAATGAACGTCAGATTGGCCAGGAAGGCGAGGCCGGGCTCGGTCTGGGCGGGCTCGGTGAGCCGGCCGGTGCCGACGCGGATCCGCACGTGGATGATGTTGGCCTCGAAGTCGGTCTTCTTGAGGTTGAGGCGCACGCCGTTGGCGAACTGGAGGAGGTGGACCTCGAGGTCCTTGACGTACTCCTGATGCGCGACCGCGCCGGCGGGACCGAAATGCGTGTAGGCGAACTCGTCGTTGGCGCGTTTCTCCGGCGGCTGCAGCGCCACCGTGTGGCTCGCGTCGTACACCCCGGCGATGGTTTGCTCAGGCGGTCCGGACTCCCGGGCCAGATTCAGGTTGCCCGCCACGAAGACGTAGCGCTGGTCGACCTCCCAGGTCTGGCGGAACGCGCGCAGGCAGTCGTCGGCCGTCACTTTCTCGAGCGCGGGCCTGTAGAGCGCGAGGTCCGCCTCCGGGTGGGTGAACACCTCGTCGTGCAACAGGCAGGTGATGAGCCCCCCCGCGACGTCGGCGGAGCGACGGGTGGAGGCGCTTTTGGCGGCCTGCTCAAGGGAGTTCAGGTAATTGGCCGTGGCTTCGGTCAGCTCCGCGGGCTGAAAGCCGTGCTCGAGCGCCCGGCGCAGCTCCTGTTCGGCCGTCGTGAGCGCGCCGCGCCAGTTCTCGGGCTTGCAGGTGAGTTCGACGGCGGCGTTGCGGAAGAAGTTGTAGGCCTCGTCCACGTTCGCATGCCCGCTCGTGAAGGGCGCGTTCTCCTTCTTGGCCAGGATCGCCAGGCGCCGGCTGAGCATCTGAAATGCGAGGTCGCGCGGCAGGTACTTGAGGCGGTTGGCGGCGGTATCGGGCTCGCCGCCGTAGGGCGTGACCGTCTCGATGGAGACGGTGGCGCTGGCCGCCTCAGGGTCCGCATGATATTTCACGTGCAGCCCGGGCGCGGCCGGGATGCGGCCGAGGTCGGGCTGCGGCCGGGCCGGCGCGCGGGCCTGGAGCGGCCCGAAGGTCTCCTTGAGCTGCGCTTCGACCGCCGCCGGAGCAAAGTCGCCGACCGCGATGACGGCGAGATTGTCGGGACGGTACCACGCGTTGTAGAGGTCCACGAATTCCGGGCGGGCGGCCTGCTCGATCACATCCGTCAGCCCGATGGGCATGCGTTTCGGAAACAGGGCGTCGCCGAGCAGGAACTGGTATTCCGCGACCGAGGTGCGGTACTCGACGGAATCGCGGGTGCGTTTCTCGGCCAGGATGATCCCGCGCTCCTTGTCGATTTCCTTGGTCCCCAGGAGCAGGCTGCCGGCGTAATCCCCAAACACCTGGAAGCCCTCGGCGAGCGTGGTGGCCCGGGTGTCGGGAAGCTCGAGCATGTAGACGGTGCTGTCGAACGAGGTGTACGCGTTGGTGTCGCCGCCAAAGCTCATGCCCAGACGCTGGAAGTACTCGACCAGCGTGCCCGGCGCGTAGTGGGCGCTGCCGTTGAACGACATGTGTTCGAGAAAATGCGCCAAGCCGCGCTGCGCGTCGGTCTCGTAAAGCGACCCGGAGCCGACGACGAGGCGCAGGCTGGCGCGGCCCTGCGGCTCCTTGTTGGGCATGATCACATACCGCAGGCCGTTGGGGAGGCGGCCCCAGACGGCCGCGGGATCGGGCTTGAGGTCGCTGGTCTCCTGGGCAAAAACCGGCGGTGCGGCCGGCGCCGGACGCGGTGTGCCAATTGCCAGGAAGGCCAGGAGCAGAAGCGGCCGGGGCAGACGACGGAAGGGCGAAACCATAATGGCAGGAAGGTGCTCCCGCCGGCCGCGATGGCAAGGCCGCAGGCGCGGTGCCAGCGCCCAGGCCGGTTTCGCCGGCGGGGTTTTTCCTCGCGTCCGGAGCCTCCAGATTTGATTTTCAAAACCCGTTCATGATCTGGCTCTATCGGTTGCTGTTCCTGCCGGTGCTGATTCTGGCTGCACCGTATTACCTGCGCCGGATGAGAAAGCGCGGCGGCTACGGGCCGAACTTCAGCCATCGTTTCGGGGGCACGCCGCCGCTGCCGCCCAAACGGCCCGGGGTGCGGCGCCTCTGGCTGCAGGCGGTGAGCGTGGGCGAGATGCTGGCGGTCGGCCCGCTGCTGGAGGCGTTGAAAAAGGACGAAACCGTCGAGGTCTACCTGACCACGACGACCAGCACGGGTCACCAGCTCGCCCGCGAACGCTACCTGCCCCTGGTGATTGCGCTCGGCTATTTCCCGCTCGACTGGTGGCTGTTCAGCGTCCGGGCGTGGCGACGGATCCGGCCCGACCTGGCGATCCTGATGGAGGGCGAGCGCTGGCCGGAGCACCTCCGGCAGGCCGTGCGCCACCACGTGCCGGTATTGAGCATCAACGCCCGGCTGTCCGACCGCAGTTTCCGCCGCATGTGGCGGGCCCGCCGTCTGGCGCCATCGCTGCTGGGCGGCATCACCCGCAGCCTGGCCGTCTCGCCGGGGGACGAGGAGCGGCTCCGCGCGCTCGGCTTCCCGCCGGAAAAGCTGCAGACGCTCGGCAACATGAAGCTCGACCTCACCATCCCGCTTCTCAGCGAGGCGCAGCGGGCCGCTCTGCGGCGGGCGCTCGGCCTGGGCGACGGCCGGGTGCTGCTCGGCTCCTCCACCTGGGAGGGCGAGGAGACGGCGCTGGTCCAGGCGCTGAAGGCCGCGCGCGGCCGCGGCCTGAGGGTTTCGCTGCTGCTGGTGCCGCGGCACGCCGAGCGCCGCGACGGGATCGCCGCCGCGCTGGCCCGGACCGGCCTGCGCCACCACCTGCGTTCGCACGGCGCCGCGCCGCACGAGGTGGACATCGCGGTCGCGGACACCACGGGAGAGTTGCGCGAACTCACCCAGCTGGCCGACGTGGTGTTTTGCGGCAAGAGCCTGCCGCCGCACGATGGCGGCCAGTCGCCGGTCGAGGCGGCGTCGCTGGGCAAACCGCTGCTGTTCGGCCCGCACATGACCAATTTCCGGGAGATCGCCGGCGCCTTGCGCGGGAGCGGGGCCGCGCGCGAGGTCATCAACGAAAGCGAGCTGGTCGCCGCCTGTGTCGAGCTGCTGGCGGACGAGGCGCAGCGGGCGCGGATGGGCGCCGCGGCCCTGGCGTGGCACGCGCACAACCGCGGTGCGGTCGAGCGCACCCTCGCGGTGATCCGCGAACAGCTGGCGAAGTGCGGCTGAGCCGGCGTCAGGCCGCCTGGAGGTAGGATTTGCCGCGGTAGCGGGCCGCGAGCACGGCGAAGATCGCGGCCGCCGCGGCCATGAGGCCGGCAAACACCCAGAAGAAGGTGGCGAGCGAGAGCGTCTCGAGCGGCGCGAGGAAGGCCACCAGCACATTGCCGAACGTCACGCACAGCAGCCAGAAGCCCATGATGGTGGATTTCATCGCGCGGGGCGCCTGGGTGTAGGCGAATTCGAGGCCGGTGACCGAGATCAGCACCTCGGAGGTCGTCAGAATGGAGAACTGGACGATCTGCCAGAGCACGTGTACCTGGCCGGGGCCGGCGGCCTGGATCCGCGCCTGCAGCAGCGCCGCGGCCCCAAAGGCGAAGGCCGCCAGGAACATGCCGATGGTCATTCGCCGCAGCGGCTGAAGCGGCCGGCCCCGGCGCTCCAGCGGCCGGTAGACGAGCACGTTCAGCAGCGGGATGATCATCATGACCATGAGGGGATTGAGCGCCGCGATCTGGGGGGGCAGGAGCGTGATCGCGCTCCATCCGCCGCGCGCGATGGTCGCACCGATCGCCGGCAGGCCGAGCGACGCGACCAGCCGGCCCGCGGCTGGGGCGCCGACACCTTGCTGCAGGAGCAGCGCGGCAATTCCTCCGATCGCCAGCAAGAGGGGGAAGCCGATCTTCAGCCACCGGGGCATGGAGCGATTGGCAACCCACAAGAACAGCCAGAGCGCGCCGAAAAGCGCCCCCAAGATCATTGCCGGGCCAAACCAGCCGTACCAGAAGACGACGGGTACGGTGAGCGTCCGGTTCATCGCCTTGGCCTGCTCGATCCAAGTCGAGGAATGCTGGTCGAACAGGGCCCAGAAAGCGCTGACCATCGAAAACACGACGATGATGCGCAATACCGCGGGAGGTCCGTCGGCGGCCTCGTCGCCGAAGCGGACGCGTGCCGGGCTCCAGAAATCCTGCCCACCGGTGCGTTCGCCGCGGTGGCGCCAGCAGTACAGGAGCACGGCGAAGAAGCCCGTATCCTGTTGAATCTGCTGGCGCACCACGAAGAGGATGACGCCGAGGGCGAAACCTCCCGCCGCGCCGAGAGCGTGCGGCCAGTAGCCGTGCGCGATGTGCGCAACGGCGGCGAGCACCGCGCCGGACTGGTGGCTCATCGCCGCGCGCACGACCTCCTCGGCCACCGTCGCGCCCACGGCGACGAGCACCAGCAACGGGGTGGCCAGGAAGGACGAGGCGAGGAAATCGAGCAGGCCCAGCTTCCCGCCGGGTCGCGGTGGGGCGTGAATAAAACGGCGGCGGCCGAGCCAGAAGATGGCGGTGGCCAGCGCCATCAACACGCCGGGCACCCCGAACGCCACCGCCGGGCCGCAGGCCTTGTAGAGCCAGGGAATGAGCAAAGTCGCGAAAAACGACCCGAAGTTGATGATGAAATAGAAGATCTGGAAGATGCGCGTGACGAGGTGGGCGTTCTTGGCCGTGAACTGGTCCCCGACGTTGGCCGACACGCACGGCTTGATGCCCCCCGAGCCCAGCGCGACGAGGATGAGCCCGCCGAAAGCGGCCAGGGTCGTCAGGTGAAGGTTGCCCGTGGTCCCCAGATGCCCGGCCAACGCCATGGCGCCGTTGCCCGCGCAATAGATCAGCGAGACCCAGAAGATGACCCGGTATTTGCCCAGCAGCCGGTCCGCCAGGATCGCGCCGATCATCGGAAAGAGGTAGACGCCCGCGTTGAAGAGATGGACGACTTGGGTGGCGTGGACCTTGGCCTCGGCCAGCTGGTCCGGCGCGGCGGCGGACTCGGTGGCGAAGCCGATGAAAAGCGAGGTGAGGTAGATGTACAGGATCTGCCTCATCCCGTAGAAGCTGAAGCGCT
>CAZAFS010000127.1:0-8332 GCA_964484165.1 uncultured Opitutaceae bacterium
CACCGACGCGGGCCGAATCGACGTGTTCGACAGCTGCCATGTCGCCGCCGCTCTGGGCCTGATGGTCGCATGGGCGGGGGAGGCGGCGCAGGCGGGACTCGACGCGCCGCGGATCCTCGCGGGTCTGGCCCGGATGCGCCCGCGGACGGCGTTCTACGCGGTCGCCCGCGACATCCGTTATGGCGTGCGCGGCGGGCGGGCGCCGCGGGTGGCGCTGCCGCTGACGCGCCTGCTGCGCCTGTCGCTTCTGTTTCGGAACCGGCCCAACGGCCGCATCGGCTTGATGGGCGGGTTGTGGGGGCGCGCCAATCTGCCGGAGCGGTTCGCCCGCAAGATCGCGCGCCGGCTGGATCCGGCGCGCCGGTACCGGCTGATCGTCGGGCATTGCGACTGCGCCGGGGACGCGGAGCGCGTGCAGGCCGCCCTGGTCGCCAGCGTCCGCGAGATTGACCGCATCTGGCTGGTGGAAACCGGCGCCGCGATCGGGACGCACGCCGGTCCGGGCGCGCTGGTGATCGGAGTGCAGGACTACGAACCACCGCGGCCGGGAGAATAAATGGCCGGCCGGCCGGGGCAGTCCTTCCGCACGGGTGGGTTGACGCCCGTGATTGCGGCGCGCACGATTGGCCACGGAAAGGCCACGAGCGAGGACCCTGGACCGAGAGCGGGGCGCTTGGGGCCGCGACGCGACATGACACGAATTCTGCTGATTGACGATGAGGAACAGATTCGCCTGACGATAGGCGAGCTGTTGCGGGTCACGGGCTATGACGTGGTCGTCGCAGCCGACGGCCAGGAGGGTCTCGATCTGTTCCGGCAGCAGACTTTCGACTTGGTCATCACGGACCTGCTCATGCCGAAGAAGGGCGGCCTCGAAACGATCGCGGACCTGCGGCGCCTCAAGCCGGAACTCAAGATCATCGCCACCTACGGCGGTGGACGCATTGGCGACAGCAGCGTACCGAGGACGGGCCAAAGCTTGGGGGCGGACCGCCTGCTCCGCAAACCGATCACGTTTTCGGAGCTCAAGCAGGCGGTGGCGGACGTGCTGAACGTGTCGCCCGACAAGCCGGAGCGGACGTGACGCGGTGCGGGGGCGGCCGGCAGCGAAACGAGGAAGGCGCCTTCGCGCGGCGCCGGCCCTGATCAGTAGAACAGGTTGCGGTCGAGGCTGCGGTATTGGATGGCCTCGAGAAGATGCGGCGCGGCAATGGCGTTGGCGCCGGCCAGGTCAGCGATGGTGCGGGCAACCTTGAGGATGCGGTCGTAGGCCCGGGCGGAGAGGTGGAGCTGCTCCATCGCCTGCAGGAGCAGGCGGCTCAGCGCGGCGTCCAGCGCGCAATGCTGGCGGATCTGCGCGTGCGTCATGCGGGCGTTTGCGGCGGTACGCGTGCCGGTAAAACGGGCGCGCTGGCGGAAGCGCGCGGCCTCGACCCGCGCCCGGATGGCGGCCGAGGGCTCCCCCGGCCGGCCCTGACCCACCTCCGCGACGGTCAGCGACGGCGCCTCGACGTGGAGGTCGATGCGGTCGAGCAGCGGGCCGCTGATGCGCGCGCGGTAACGCTGGACCTGCGCCGGCGTGCAGCGGCACTCGTGCCGCGGATCGCCGAGGTAGCCGCAGGCGCACGGATTCATCGCCGCCACCAGCATGAAACTGCACGGCAGCGTGACCTTGCCGGCGCTGCGCGAAATGGTGACGTGGCCGTCCTCCAGCGGCTGGCGCATGACCTCCAACGCGGAGCGTTTGAACTCCGGCAGCTCGTCGAGAAACAGCACGCCGTGGTGGGCGAGGGAGATCTCGCCCGGGCCGGGAATGACGCCGCCGCCCAGCAGACCGACGTCGGAGATGGTGTGATGGGGCGAGCGGTAGGGGCGCGACAGGAACGGCAGGCCGGCGCTGAGCGTGCGCCCGGCGGCCGAATGAATGTTCAGCACCTCGAGAAATTCGTCCAGCGTGGGCCGCGGCATGATGGTCGGAATGCGCGCGGCCACCATCGATTTGCCCGCGCCGGGCGGACCGATGATCAGGAGGTTGTGCGCTCCGGCCACGGCAACCTCGACTGCGCGGCGCAGGGCCTGCTGCCCCTTGACCTCGGAGAAATCGCCGCCGGCGTCGCCGCCGTCGTCCGGCTCCGCGTGCGGCGCGGCGAGGCCGCCGGGCAGCGGGGTCAGCGCGGTTTCACCCATGAGGAATCGGTGCGCCTCGTCCAGCGAGGCCACGGCATAGACCGCGAGGCCCTCCACCAGCGCGGCTTCCTGGGCCGAACGCGGCGGCAGGAGCAGCCCGCGTTTGTGGAGGCTCTTGGCGAGCAGGGCGATGGCGAGGGCGCCGCGCACCGGGCGCGTGGCGCCGGACAGGCTGAGTTCGCCGGCGATGAGGTAGTCGCCCAGGTTGTCGGCGGTCAGCTGGCCGGTGGCGCGCAACAGGCCGAGCGCGATGGGCAGATCATAGCACGGGCCCTCCTTGCGGATGTCGCCGGGCGCAAGGTTGATGGTCGTGCGCATGCGCGGCATGTGAAAGCCGCTGTTGGCAAGGGCGGAGGTGACGCGGTCCTCCGATTCCTTGACCGCGGCGTCGGGCAGGCCGACGAGGATCAATTCCGGCGCACCGGCTTCGCCCGTATTGACCTCGACCAGGACGGTTTCGGCCTCGATGCCCTGCAGCGCGGCGGAGTGGACGGTGGCCAGCATTTTCCGGAAGGATTCCGGAAAAAGGAAAATACCACCTCAGGATTTAGGCAAGCCCGGTGATCGCGAGTCGCGTTGGAGGGGCGCCTTGGGAAAGGGGTCGAGCGAGATCTCGGGCGCGTAGGCGAGGGTGATGGCCCGGGTCATATTCTGCTCGATGGCGGCGATGTAGGGATTCGGGCCGCCGGGGTAGGGGTCGGCCAGGAAGCGGTAGACGCCCAGGAAATCGTTGTTGATCTTGGGCAGCACGAATTTCTCCCAGAACACCGGGGTCTTGGCGATGAGATCGCGCACGCTGCGATACAGGCGCAGCTCGCGCGGAATGTTGAAATAATTGTCGGACTCCTCGAACTCGGCGTAAAGGAAGGCGATCTCGTCGACGTAGTCGGGCGCCGCCATCTGGCCAAGGAAATCGGCCGTGGCGAGGGCGCAGCCGAGAAAATGCTCGAGCTCGCCGGCAAACTGCTGGTGGGCGATGTTGCTGCGCGGCCCGGTGCAGCGCACGGCGGCAACGACGGCCTCGACCTCGTCGCTCTTGAAGCCGAGGGACGGCAGGTAGCTGGCGGCGAATGCGCAGCTGCGGATCACGTGCACCAGCGTGTACTTCGCGCCGGTCCCCTCGCGGTCGGAACGCAGCTTGAGATAGCCGGTGTCGTGCAACAGGGCCGACGCCAGCGCCAGTTCGAAATGCCGCGGCGTCAGCGTCGGGGTGGCCTTCGCGCGGTACCGGCCCTCCAACAGTTGCACCAGGCACAACACCGCCTGCAACGTGTGCTCCTGGTCGTGGTACCGCATGTCAAGCGGCAGGTAGTCCAGGTACCGGCCGGCAAACATGTCTTCGACGTCGCGGAACAGCGCGTCGATGATGTTCGTGTCGGTCCCCGGGTGGTGATGCAGGAGGGTGGCCCGCGCCACCGCCGCCACGGCGGGGGGACTTTTGGTGTCAACTTGGGGAAACATCCGGAGAAACACGACCTTGCCGATTATTGCCAACAATCGGCAATGCCGCCAGCTAAGGTTTCGCCTGCAGTGCCTGCAAGCTGAATCTCCGCGCTTTTCATCGGCAGCATAAGCCGCAATACTGGGCCGATGATTCTGGGGCTGACAGGCGGGCTGGGCTGCGGGAAGAGCACGGCGGCCGGCATGTTTGCCCCTCACGGCTATCAATCCTTGGACTCCGACGCAATCGTCCGGGACGTGGTTCTGAAGGACGCGGAGGTGATTGCGGCCCTGCGGGCGAAATTTGGCCGAAGGGTGCTGACGGCGGGCGCGGTGAACCGCCGGCAGCTGGCGCGGCGGGTTTTTGCCGACGAGGCGTCACTCCGCTGGCTGGAAGACCTGCTGCATCCGCGCGTATTTGCCCATTGGCGAACGAGATTCGAAGCCGTGCCCGAACAATCCTGGGTGGTGGAGGTGCCCCTGCTTTTTGAAAAAAACCTCCAGAATTGGTTTGATTTCACCATTGGGGTCGCCTCTCATTCCGCCGTCCAACTTGCGCGGCTTGAGCAGCGCGGACTCCCGCCGCCGCTCGCCCGGCAAAGAATTTCCCAGCAGCTGCCTCTGGCGCAGAAGATTGAGCTCGTTGATTTTGTATTACTGAATGACGGTTCGCTCGAATTCCTACGCGAACAGGTGGCCAGACTGGTCGGTTTGATTTTGGCCCTTTAATCCCCCGCCTCCGCTTCGGCGCCGAGGCATCCGCACACCTCCGGCGGGTCTGCTTTCCGCATCCATGGATCATAACCTACATCCCGGCGATGACTTGCCGCCCGCTGAGTCGGGTGGTGGCGGCGGGTCGTCGGAAGATTCCGCTCCTGGCGGGAGCCTGGCGAAAAGACCCATGCGGCACCGTTCGCGATACTACCGCACCAAACCGGCGACCGTTGTGGCATCTCCGCCCGAGTCACAGGCGGATTCCAAGCCGGCGGTCGGCCGGAGCGAGGCACCGGAGGGCGATCGGGAACCGCCGGCCCCGCCGGTCCCGGCAGCCGGAGCGGAGAAAGGCGCCGCCAGCGAGCCGCCATCCGGGCCGGCCGACGCCGCCGAGCCCGAGGCCGGCTATGCCGATAACGACCAGGGCGGGGGCAACCAGTACCACCACGGGGGAGGGGGTTACGACCCGTACTACTTCAAAAAGGGCAAACGCCACAAACGGAAGCGCGGCAAGCACTGGCCGGGCGGGCCGGGCCCCAGCCAATACCCGCCGCAACCGCCGCCGCCCAATTTCACCCCGGTCTACGGCGACCTGCCCGATCCCGCGAAGTTCACCGACCTGGCCGCCTTGGACACGCTGGCCGGAGAGCTGGCTTCCGGGGAGGGCAAGCCCATCGATCTGGAGGAGCTCTACGCGCTGAGTCTGGCGGATCTCACGGTGGCCGCCAAAAAATTCGGGGCGGAATTCGAGGGGGCGCCCAACCGCAAGGATTTGCTCAGCGCCATCTTCAAGGCCACCGCCGCGACCCGGCGTTCGGTCGTCGACCACGGCTGGCTCGATCTGACGGACCGCGGCCACGGCTTTGTCGTCCACAAGGCCGTCAACTACCGGCTTTATCCGGAGGACGCCTACCTGCCGGAGGGCTTGATCAAGCGCTATGGCCTCAAACGCGGCCACGAAGTGGAGGTGCAGGTGCGCCCGCCGGAGGGCAACGAGCGCTGCCCGGCGGTGGTGAAGATCAACCGGGTGATGGGCATGGCGCCCGAGCAGATCTCCAAGGTCCTGCCGTTCGAGGAGCTGATTCCCTATTATCCGCTGAAGCGCATCCTGCTCGAGGTGCCGGACCAGAAGGACGTGTCGATGCGCGCGGTCGACATCCTCACGCCCGTCGGCTTCGGCCAGCGCGGCCTGATCGTGGCCCCGCCGCGCACCGGCAAGACCGTGCTCTTGCACAACATGGCCAACTCGATCTCGACCAACAGCCCGGATGTGACCCTCATCATCCTGCTGGTCGACGAGCGCCCCGAGGAGGTCACCGACTTCCGGCGCCACACCCGCGGCGAGGTGGTCAGCTCGACCTTCGACGAAACCCCGGAAAGCCACACCCATGCGGCGGAGATGGTGATCGAAAAGGCGCGGCGCCTCGTCGAAATGGGCCAGCACGTCGTGATCCTGCTCGATTCGATCACCCGCCTGGCGCGCGCCTACAACGCGCTCGCCTCCAACAGCGGCAAGATCATGACCGGCGGCATGGAGGCCACGGCGCTGCAGAAGCCCAAGCGCTTCTTCGGGTCGGCCCGCAACATCGAGGGCGGGGGCAGCCTCACCATCATGGGCACCGCGCTCATCGACACCGGCAGCAAGATGGACGAGGTCATCTTCGAGGAGTTCAAGGGCACCGGCAACATGGAGCTCCATCTCGACCGCGACCTGGTCAACAAGCGCATTTTCCCCTCGCTCAACATGGAGCGCAGCGGCACCCGCAAGGAGGAGCTGATCTACCACCCGGACGAGTTGCTGCGCATCTATTCGCTCCGCCGCGCCATGCAGGGCATCCCGCCGGTGGAGGCGATGGAGATGGTGATTTCACGCCTGAAAAAAACCCGTTCCAACGCCGAATTCCTGCTAAGTCTCAACCGCTAGCGGCGGCGCGCTCCCGCGCCCGCCCGCCCGCCGGCCGTTCACGCCACATCCCCCGTGTGCGCCGCCGAAGATCCCGCAGTCCAACTCGCCCTTGAACAGGGCCTGCTGACCCCGGCCCAATTGGCCGCGGCGCGGCGGCGTTTCTCTCTCCCGGCCGATCCGCCGGATGCGCGTCCCCGGCTGCTGGACTTTCTCGTGCAGGAAGGCGTGCTCGACGGCCGGCGCCTGGCCCGCGCGCTGGCCGACCGGCTGCGCCTGCCCCTGGTCGACCTGCGCGCCGCGGCGGTGGCCCCCGAGGCGTTGGCCGCGCTGCCACAACCGCTGGCGGAGCGGCTCCAAGCGCTCCCCCTGGCGCGTGAGGCGGGGACGCTGCGCGTGGCGGTGAGCGATCCGTTCGACTTCGAGGTGCTCGACGGTCTCGGGCGGGCCACGCGGCTGGCGATCGAACCGGCCGTGGCGGCGGCGGACGAGATCCGCTGGGCCATCCGGCATCACTACGGCGGCGGCGCGGACGCGACGGCCGTCGAGGAGCGGGCGATTCCGGATGCCCCGCCCGCCGACTGCGAGGGGCCTGTCATCCGGCTGGTGGAGGATCTACTGCGTCACGCCGTCGCCCGCCGGGCTTCCGATGTTCACTTTGAACCGCTCGCCGGGCGTTTTCGGGTGCGCTACCGCATCGACGGGGTGCTGCAGCACGCAGCCGAGCCGCCGCGCCCGTTGCAGCTGCCGGTGATTTCGCGGCTCAAACTCATGGCCGGGATGAGCATCGCGGAAAAACGTCGGCCGCAGGACGGCCGCGCCCGGGTGTCCCTCGAGGGCCGGGTCCTCGATCTGCGGGTTTCGGCGCTGCCCACGGTCCACGGCGAGAGCGTGGTCATCCGGCTCCTGGAGCCGGCGCGCCTGCGGCTGGGCCTCGCGGAACTCGGCTTGCAGCCCGATGACGCGCAGGACCTCGCCCGCCTCCTCGCCCTGACCGACGGCCTTGTGCTCGTGACCGGGCCGACCGGCTCGGGCAAGACCACGACGCTCTATGCCTGCCTGCATCACCTAAACCACCCCGACCGCAAGATCATCACGGTCGAGGATCCGGTGGAGTACCAGCTCGCCGGCGTCAACCAGGTGCCGGTGCGGAGCGAGATCGGGCTGACGTTTGCCGCCGCGTTGCGCGCCATGCTGCGGCAGGCGCCGAACGTCGTCATGGTGGGCGAGATTCGCGACCGCGAGACGGCGGAGATCGCGATCAACGCCGCGCTCACCGGCCATCTGGTGTTCAGCACCCTGCACACCAACGACGCGGCCGGGGCGGTCACCCGCCTCGTGGACATCGGGGTCCAGCCTTTTCTGGTGGCGTCGGCCCTCCGGGCGGTTGTCGCCCAGCGGCTGGTGCGCCGAGTCTGTCCGCACTGCGCCCGGCCGCCGCCGGCCGGGCTGGCGGAACCGGCGGACGGCGGCTCCCCAGAGGCCGCCGCCGCGGATTTCCGTCCGGGCGCGGGCTGCCCGGCCTGCGAACACACGGGATTCCGCGGGTGCGTCGGCCTGTTCGAAATCCTGCCGGTCGACGACGAGATGCAGCGGATGATCTACGAGGGCGCCGGGGCCGCGCGGCTGCGGGCCCACGCCCGCGCCCGGGGCATGCGCACCCTGCGCGAGGACGGCCTGCGCAAGGCGCGGGCGGGGTTGACCACGCTCGCGGAGGTGCTGGCGTCAACCGTCGGCGATCCGAATTCGCTGTGAAACGGCCGGAGCGGTGCTTTTTGGAATGACGTCAGCCGAATCCTCGCTAGGTTGGGAGCCGCGCCTTAGATCCGTCCCCCCAGGAGAATACCCATGAGCTACGAAATGAACGATCTGCTCGAAATCGTGGTCGACCAGAACGCCTCCGACCTTCACCTCCAGGTCGGCCAGCCGCCCACCTTGCGGCTTAGCGGGAGCATGACGCCAGTCGACGGCCCCAGTCTCACCCCGAAGGACACGGAGAATCTCATGCTCGCGATCACGCCGGACACGCACGTGCAGAACGTGAAGCTCAATGGCGGAACGGACTTCGGCTTCGCCTATGGCGAAAAG
>CAZAFS010000128.1:0-8321 GCA_964484165.1 uncultured Opitutaceae bacterium
TCCCCTATTCACCCATTCTCCCCGCCTCTTCCCGATTGCCCATCATCCCATTCCCCCATTTAACTGACAACCCATGCTCACGCATCACCGGCGAGCGCGCATCCGTTTCCACCAGGCGCTGGACGCCTGCCTGTTTGGCGCGGCCTTGGGCGTCGCCTACTGGCTGCGGGCCCGGTGGCCGTTCTGGGGCCTGTCCGGCCTGGAGCCGTTCAGCGACTACCTGATGCTGGCGCCGCTGGTGATGCTGCTCGGTCCGGCCATGCTGGCCCTGCAGCATTTCTACGAATCCCCCGCGCTGCCGCCCCGCCGGCTGGAAATCGGCGCCCTCGTGCGCGGCGGCGTGCTCACGGTGCTGGGCGTGATTCTGATCCTGTTCCTGCTGCGGCTGCAGTTCGCCCGCTCCGTGGTCATCATGACCGGCGTCTTCGCCTCCGGACTGGTGTATGCCCGCGTCGGCTTCACCCGCTGGTTTGACCGGACGAACCTGGCGCGCGAGCAGCTCAGCCGCCGGGTCCTGTGGGTGGGTCTGGCAGAGGAAAATGCGCGGCTGCGCGACCGGCTCGCGCCGGACGAGCGCGAATTCCTGCAGACCGCGGGCGAGTTCGATCCGCGGCAGGGCTCCGCGGCCGCCTTTGCCGCGCTGCTGCACGAGCATTCCATCAACGTCGTGATCGTCAGCCTCGCCGGGCTGGCGCCCGCCGACGTCCGGGGCGTGCTGGCGGCCTGCGAGCGCGAGGGCGTCGAGACGCTGGTCCATGCCGGCATTTTCCACACGCCGGTGTTCCGGCCGGAGCTGGACCGCTTCGCCGGCGAACCGGTGATCTCCTACCGCGCGCAGCCGGTGCCGGTCTGGCAGTTGTTCGCCAAACGCGTCATGGACTACGTCGGCGCGGTCGTGCTGCTGGTGGTGCTGGCGCCGGTCTTCGCGATCATCGCGGCGGTCATCCGCCTCACCTCACCCGGGCGGGCGATCTTCCGGCAGCGCCGTTGCGGCCTCAACGGCCGGCCGTTCGACATGTTGAAGTTCCGCTCGATGGTGAGCGACGCCGAGCAGCGCAAGGCGGAGGTGGCGGCGCGCAACGAGATGAAGGGCCCGGTGTTCAAGCTCAGCGATGATCCGCGGGTGACACGCGTGGGGCGTTTCCTGCGGCGGCACGGGCTCGACGAGCTGCCGCAGCTTTGGAACGTGCTGCGCGGCGAGATGAGCCTGGTAGGACCGCGCCCGCTGCCGGTCGAGGAAGTGCACCGCTTCGACGACGACGCGCATCGCCGCCGGCTCAGCGTGCTGCCGGGGCTGACCTGTCACTGGCAGGTGCGCGGCCGGAACGAGATCGACGATTTCAACGAATGGGTGCGGCTCGACCTGGAGTACATCGACCACTGGTCGCTGTGGCTGGACCTGAAGATCCTGCTCGCGACGGTCCCCGCCGTGCTCCTCGGCCGCGGCGGCCGGTGAGGCCAGGCAAAAGGTTTCGCGATGAGCACCCCATGTATCTCTGACTTCGACCAGATCCCAGCTGTCGTAAGCGACGCAGGCAAAGGATGCAGCCCATGACCGCCACGGATGTTACCCGCAGGCCTTGGTCGCGCGTTTTTCTCCTGTTCGCCAGTTGCGCTGGCGTGTTTCTTTGGGCCGGGATGATTTGGTTCGCGAATGCGTTTGCCCGGCTTGGAGACGGTGCGCCTCCGCGCCCCAGCACCTCGCTCGTAGATCGAGCTTCTATGGCCGGGCCATTCGTCTATTTTGTCCTGACGATCATTTGGTGCATTGCCGGGCATCGGCATCGACCGTGGAGAATTGTGGCATTGGTCGGACATATCGGCCTGTTGCCGCTCTTTCTCATATTTTTCGACCCGCGCGCGATTGTTCCTTTTGGGGTGATTGTTTTCGGCTATACGTGTTTCTCCCTCTATGTCGTATCACGAAACCCCTGACCAGACGTCAGAGCCAATGCGCTTGCTTGCGTCGCGATCTTCAACCGGCCGAGTCCGCTCGACGATGCGTTTTTGCCCGCGGCACGGCGTTTGTGCGCCGACGCACACCGCGCACTTGTAACGTTGGGAAAAGATCATGCCTGAAGTCCCTGAGCCAATCGCCGTGGAGGCGCGCGCGAAAATCATGTGGGGCGAGAGTCCCGCGAAGGTCCACGCTTTCCTGATATCGAAGAATGTCGGCGAGCAGGATGCCGCGGTCTTGCTCGAAGCAATCATCGCCGAGAGGGCTGAGTCCATTCGCAGCGATGGGACGAAGAAGATCTGGATTGGCGCCTTGTGCGTCGCGGTGCCGATCGCCTATTATCTGGTCACGCATTTTCTCCTCGGTCACTGGACCTTGAGGGGTTTCACCGCCCCAGTCGTCCTCGGCGTAGTCGGCATCGCGATGATCACCCAAGGAGTCTTCATGGTATTCCGCTCGAAAACGATGTCGGGGGATTTGTCGAATGCGGCAGACTAGGGAGTCCAACCAGCCGTCATCCTCAAGGCGAGATGCAGAAAGAGCCGAGCAAGGCGCCAGAGCCGACGCCCCCAGCGGTCACGCCGCGTGCCGACGCACGTGTCACGCCAGCGGCGGCGGCGACTCGTCTTTGACGGCAAGACTATGCTCCCGATGATTGATAGTCTTTTTCGCTTGATCGTGTTTGGCGCACCGGCGGTCGCAGGACTGACCTTAGTGATCATTCTCCTCGTGAAGGAAATGCGTCCGGCAATTGGTGGTGGTTTTGTCGGGGCGCTGGTCTTCGCGCTAATCGGTTTTTGGTCTTTTGGGAAGGATCTCCGTTCCGACAGTGGCTGGGGTTGGGTTGCCTTAGGAGCGGCATTGCTGATCGGGCTCTATCTCTGTGCCGGCTTTATCTTCGGGGTCGGCTTTGCCGCGGCTGTTTCACGGCGGTATCGACGTATTTCACCACTCCCATTGCTCTTCGGATTGCTGGTGCCATTTGCGATGCCACTTCACTCCAAGGTTGTCCGCGCGAACGGGCAACGGCGTTGGGCCGAAATGCAGGAGTTCCAGCGCCGGAATCCTCACGCCCTTGTCAATGACGTCGCACTTCCTGATGAGGAAGATTCCGGGTATCGCGTTAGATTCGTCGACGACCAAGGTGTCGTTAGGGCAACGAACGAGTTCATAAGCGTTACTCCGTACGTAGTTCTTCCGCCCGGGAAGCACAGGCTGGTGCTGCATGCAGACACACCCAAGGGTGATCGTTTGAAGCTGGAATGGTCCTTGCAGGACGTCGTCGAGGTCGAAGCGGGGCACCTGTATAAGCTGCAGGTCGCCAAAGGTAAAATTAAGCTGGCGGAGGTTTCACGATTCAGAGCGCCGGACCAACAGCCGTCAGAGCCAACGACCCCGAGCCGTCGTGGCTCACCCTAGCCATTGGCAAAAAGACATGACCATTCGCCGTCTTTCACCTTCGGATATCACTGAGTATCGTCGGTTGCGGTTGCGCGGTCTGCGCGAAAGTCCGGCAGCATTGGGCAGCTCTTACAGTGAGGAAGTGAAGCGACCCGCTGGTGCATTCGTCGATCGCTTGAGGCAGGCGCCCGGTCGATGGACCATGGGTGCTTTTGACAACGATCAATTGGTTGGAGTTTTGAGACTAATTCGGGAGGACAAGATTAAGGAAAGGCATAAGGCCTCGATTTTTGGCATGTACGTAGACCGGAGGTGGAGGCGCAAGGGAATCGGTCGCGCTTTGCTCAAACACGCCATCGAAATAGCCCGCCGGCTACGCGGATTGAAGCAGGTGAAGCTGGCAGTCGTTGAAGGCAACCATCCCGCCTTGCATCTTTACGAGACCGCCGGATTCAAGGTTTACGGTCGAGAAGTGGCGGCGCTCTATGTCGGGGGTGGGTACTATTCGGAGCTTTTCCTTGTTCTACGTTGGTGAAAAAAGAGGCCAACAACCCATTGCTGCCAATGCCGGGCCCTCGTCAGACCATCAATCACCGTCCGCCGCCGGGCCTGGCAGGCCTCTGACGTTAGGCGGCTTCGTACTATGAATCCAACGAGATGGATTTTTGCTTTGTTCGCGGCTTGTGTGGCGTGGATTCCAGTGTCGGTTTATTTGGGTCGGACTGCTGCACAGGATCAAGATGCAGCCGGTCAAGGCATCTACTCAGCCATCACCACGCTTTTCCTTCTTGTCGTTGGTGGGCTCGCGTTGGGCATTCCGGCGTTGCTTCAGGTGAGGCGGCACAAGCAGCAGATTCACCTTTGCACACAATTAGCAGCTTGGGTGATCCTGTTGTCGCCGGTGTTAGTGGCCGGTGGTGCGATTGTGTCCGAGCTTATTGGAGATATTTTCCGCTGACCAGGTACACGATGCCTAACAAATCGCCGCAGGCAACGCGGGATGGCGTCTTCAGTTCCGCTTCGCGGTTCACGCTTATTTGTCCCGCGTGCCTGAGCTCTGGACGTTAGGCGATACAGCCCGTGAGATTCATCGGTCTCCTTTCCCTACTTTTCACCGCTGCGCTTTGCCGGAGTGCCGAGAACGAGACGCTCACGCTGCGCCTCACTCGCACGTTTGATCAGGCTTGGGATCGCGGCGACCTCCAGGCTCTCTACGCCTTGCTGGATCCCGACTGCGTCTACAAGACGCCGTTTCGCACCGAAATCGGACGCGATGCGGTCCGTGATCACGTCTTTCGCAATGTCGGCCGATTTCGCGATTCCGTCAGCAGCGAGGACTATTCAAAGGTCGAGGCTGACCTCGCCTACTCGACCGGTACCACCACATTCAATGAGTACGACGCTGCCGGGGCGCTGAAGGCGAAGTGGGTGTCACGCTATCTCCATATCTTCACGCGCCGAACCGGCGAGGATTGGAAGCTCCGCTTTCATATCGTCCACGAAGACGGACCGCGTGAGAGCAGCCCCCAGAAAAAACCGCCCAACACCGAACCAGCCGCGAGCGCCGACGCCCGATAGCGGCGCCTGATTCGCCCATGCTTTCTCCGCTCCCCATGGCCCCGCAATTCCAAGAAAGACGGCTCGCCCGCTCGCCGGTCGCGGCTCATCTTTGGCGTTCGGCATAAACCAAATGAATACCATCCTTAGAAACATACTCGCCGTCATCATCGGCCTTGCCGTGGGCGGAGGCGTGAACATGGCACTCATTTTCGTCGGACCGCACGTGATTCCACCGCCCGCGGGCGTGGACATGAGCGACGTCCAGAGCCTGAGCGCATCCATGCATTTGCTCGGACCACAGCATTTCGTGTTTCCATTTCTGGCCCACGCGCTCGGGACGCTGGCTGGGGCCACGGCGGGTTTTCTGATCGCGGCCAGTCATCGGTCAG
Organism: uncultured Opitutaceae bacterium; assembly: GCA_964484165.1. GTDB lineage: Bacteria > Verrucomicrobiota > Verrucomicrobiia > Opitutales > Opitutaceae > Fen-1467. The sequence continues at coordinate 5,308 of CAZAFS010000128.1, forward strand.
CCTTGGCCTATACGATCGGGGTGGTCTCCCTGGCGGGCGGCATTGCGGCCACTTTCATGTTCCCGGCGCCGATCTGGTTCATTGTCCTCGATCTGGTAATTGCCTACATTCCCATGGCGTGGGTCGGGATCCAGCTCGGGCGTCGGGTCAAAGGAGGAGCCGACCCAGTTGTCACAGGCAACGCCGGCTAGGGTCACGGATCGTGCGGGCGCGCGCTCCGCGGCACCACCCGTGGTCGCTCATCCCTGATCGTTGGGCGGCCGATTCCAAGTCTGGATGCTGCCCGGTCATGATGAGTCCTTACTGACATGCAATCCGCCGCTCGATCTGTTCTGCCAGACTATCTGCAGAAGAGCCTATTGTCCGGTGTGCTGGTTGCACTTGTTCTGGTCTTCGCCGGCCGTTTGTTGGTCCCGGCTACGTCGTTCATCAGCACGACCGCTGCTGCAGCCATCCTGCTTGCGTACGGCGGGATAGCGGCTTCATGCCCCGTTCGGCTGCACCGTCGCCACCCGGATATTTTGCGCTGGGCCATCATTTTTGGGCTGCTGGCTGGAGCGGTCTTTGCGGGCGAAATAGTTCTGGAATACGTTCTCCTGCCCACCGACAACAGCCACTACGGCATGGCGGAGTTTGGCACGGTCTTCGCCTTATACTTCGCATCTGCCTTTGTGGCGGCCCTTCGCTCGTTGAGCATCAAGAACGCGATATTAACCTCGGTCGCCAGCGCCTTCATGGCGTCCCTAATCTGGGTCATCATCGTGTTGGCGGTTTTCTACGCCTTCCGCGGGTCGCCGCGACAAGCACTGGTTTTTCGCGCCGAAGGCGACTACGAGGATTTCGCCCGCAGCGGTATGGGTGACTTTAATGCTTTCATCATGGAAGATTTCATGGGCGCCACCTTTTTCCATTTGTTGCTGGGCCCGGTGGTAGCGGCGGTCTTGGGTGTTTTGGGCGGGCTGCTGGGGAAAGCCATCGCATGGTTTCAAAGGTGAAGAGGCAGCCCAACCAGCGTGCGGCAGACAACGGCGGGATGGCGCTGCTGTTTCAGGTCGGACACGTCCGGCCCGCCGGGCCTGAGCACGATCGTTGAGCGACCGCAAGCACACCCCACGCTTGCACCATGACTGCGGAGGAGGCCTACCACGAGCGATGCGCCTACATGCTGGCGCATCGCAGCCCGGCGTTCATCCAGCAGCATGTGGTTGACACCCAGGCCGCGCAGACGGCGGACGAGCACACCAAGCCCAACAAGCTGACTTTCGCCCCCGTCGGCCTCCACCTGCACGGCGCGACCGGTTGACGCCGCCAACCCGAGTGGGTATGGAAGCCTGACCAACGGAAACCCGCTGCCGACCTCGCCCCAACCCCTCGAGCCAACAGGTGAACCTTTTTTCCCATCCCCCTCGACATGCCTTCTCATGGAAGGCGCCGACGCCGGCCAGCGTCATGCCGACTGCGGGGGCCTCCGGCGCGCCACTGTCTGGCGCGGCAGATCTTCATGACGTCCCGATTTTTTGCCGTACCTAGCCTCCTAATGCGACCATTGAAAGAATTCGCCAAAACGCTGCCGGTCCTTCCGGCCGTGTACCGAGGGTTGCGTAATCGCTACCGGGCGTTGCGCGGGGCCCACGCGCACCAACAGCTGAAAATGAAAAACCCGGAACAGATCTTCACGGAGATCTATCAACGTAATGCCTGGGGCGGAAAGGAGTCAGTTTCCGGACCGGGATCGGATGTTTTTCAAGCCAGAGTAATCATCCGCGAACTTCCATCCTTGCTCCATGATCTCAAGGTCTCGTCCATGCTGGATATCCCCTGCGGCGACTTTCACTGGATGCAGGAGGTTGACCTGACGAGCATCGATTACATCGGTGCAGATATTGTCGATGAGTTGATCCAGGACAACAGAAAGCGCTACGCGAAAGACGGCGTGAGCTTTCAGCATCTGAACTTGATGAAGGACAAACTGCCCAAAGTGGATTTGGTCTTTTGCCGGGACTGTTTTATTCACCTTTCGTTTGCGGATGTTTTCCTGGCGTTGGACAACGTAGGCACCAGCCAACCCGAATATTTCATTACCACCACGTTTCCAGGCAGAAAAGAGAATCACGACATAGTGACCGGGAAGGAGCGCGTCCTCAACCTGGAGCTGGCGCCTTTTATGTTCCCGAAGCCGCTCCGAACCATTGACGAAGGGTGTACGAAGGGTGTACGGAAAGTGGCGGTGCTTTTGCCGACAAGGCGCTGGGACTGTGGAGAATGGCAGACATACGGGAAAGCCGGACAAGGCACCCACCCGACCGCGATTCCGCCGCGCTTCCTGGCGGCAAGCGGGCTTAGGCGTGGGGCGATGCGCCTAGTCCAGCCCGAGGATCTGGCGGCCTTCGGTGGTGATCATGTCGGCGGTCCAGACCGGATCCCACACGATGTGCACCTTCGCCGACGCGACGTCCGGCAGCGCCGCGATCTTGCTGCGCGCGTCCTCTGCAATCATCGGTCCCATGCCGCAGCCCGGCGCCGTCAGCGTCATTTTCACCTCCACGTGGTGCCCGCCCGCCGGCGTCGTTTCGATCGCCAGATCGTAGACGAGCCCGAGATCGACAATGTTGACCGGAATCTCCGGGTCGTAGCAGGTCTTGAGCGCGTCCCAAACAGCCTTTTCGGAAAAGGCTGTTTGCCCCGAACTTGCTTGCGGTGAGCCTGTCGAACCCGTCGCGGGGCCGGTCGCTTCAGCCGGCGAATATCCGGCAATATTACCGACGTGCTCGCGGGCGATGCGATACAGCCCGGTTTCCGCGTGCACCGTGACGTTGCCACCGAGCGTCTGCGTCACCACCACCCGCGTGCCGGCCGGCAGCGTCGCCGGCTCGCCAAACGGGATCAGCGTGGCGGGCGTGGCGTGGGAAAGAGTGTGTTCGCTGGGCATGCGAGCTAGCAGGTTGCGCCGGTCATTTTGATTCTCGGCGCCTTACCGGTTACAAGGTCGTTGTAGGAGCGAGCTTCGGCCTTCG
>CAZAFS010000129.1:0-8309 GCA_964484165.1 uncultured Opitutaceae bacterium
TGGTGGACGCTACTGGGCTCGAACCAGTGACCCCTAGTGTGTGATACTAGTGCTCTAACCAACTGAGCTAAGCGTCCAGACGCGAGGGGCGAAAGTGGCGGCCCGGCGCCGGCAAATCAATCCTGTTTTGTGCGGAAGTGCCAAGGCACAAGCACCAAGTATCAAGACCGTCATTCGACTGCTGTCCTTTGACCGCTGACCTCTGAACGCGTCTCCTCTTGTTACTTGCCACTTGATACTTGGAACTTGCCGCCCGAACAGGGCGGCTAGAGCAGCGTCCGCAGCAAGCCGACGAGGCCCACGCTCAGCGCCGCGAGCGAGTCGCCCGCGATGAGTCCACCGCCCACCAGCGACGTGGTGCTCATGTCGGCCGGCACGCCGGCGCCACCCGCCCCACCCCGGCGTGCGCGGAGGCGGCGCATCGCGACCTCGTACAGCGAACCGATCAAACCGCCGCCCGCCCACCACAGGCACGTTGGCAGCTCCACGAACCCGCCAAAGCTCGAGGCATACGGGCTGGGCAGCAGGAACGCGTCGAACACGAAGTCGAAAATCCGCCCGCCGCGGGTGTCGCGCGCCCACGCCAGGTAGCGCGCGCTGCGCCGGAGCAGCTTACGGAGGATCTCGGTGGCCAAGCCGAGCAGGATCCCCAGCTTCAGCGCCTGCAGCACGTGGGGCTGCGACGTGGTGATGCCGCGCAGCGCGCCGACGAACTTGTAGGTCATGGCGCTCTGCCACTTCTCCGTGGCCGCCACGTGATGGCCAAACTGGTCGATCTTCAGCACCGGGTAAGCGCTGAGGAACAGCTTGGCCAGGACCACGGCCAGCACGGCGCCCATGGCGATGCCGATCACCTGGTAGCGGAACTGCACCACGCGGTTGGTGCCCAGCCGCCAGCCGGTCGAGCGGTCCTGCTGCATGTCGCCGCCCTCGCTGCAGGCGATGAGCAGGATCGACGCGCACATCAGCCCCGTGCCCGCATCGGTCAGCCCGATCGCCGCGAGGATGAACACGGTGAGCACGAAAGCGCTCGAAATCGGATTCCAATCCGAGATGCCGAGGGAGATGCCGTTGACGAGGACGAAGAGGAAGACCAGCCCGACGCACACCAGCAGGTAGCGCAGTGGCTCGCCCAGCACGGCATGGCCCGTCACCACCACCGCGACGCCCCAGAAAACGACCCAGGACACCAGCCGAAAGACGTTCACCCGCTTCCAGTCCTCGGCCGGCGCAGCGGACGCCGCCGGGCTGCGCAGCCGCCGGACGGCCTCCAGCAGGATCATCGCGATATCGAGGATCGCCGCGCCGAGGATGGTGCCAAGCGCGATGATGAAGCCGATCTTGCGGTAGGGGTCGCCGGGATCGAGCCAGCCGATGCGCACCAGCCAGGGCGTCAGCCCGCGGCCGATGAGCGCGACGACGAGCGCCGGGAGCGCGATGCGCGCCCCGACAATCATGCCCGCGCCCACGGTGGAGGCGGACAGGCCGAGGTTGGCCACCACCGTGATCTGCAGCGAGGCGACGCCCGCGACGAAGCCGCCGAGGATGCCGCCGCCGAGCTTGGCGACCGATTTCCTGAGCAGGTCCTTGTCGGTGAGCGCGCGCAGAATGTTCGCGACCGCCAGGCCGGACGGATACGTGAGCTGCATCCGGTCCACCAGGATGGGCGTGTAGACCATGCCCAGGCCGACGCCAAACATGCCGATGCAGGTGTAATAGAGGATGAGCTGCCACGCCGGCACCACCGGCAGGCCGAGCCAGTAGCGCGCCTGGATGAGCACCGCCATGCCACACATGCCGGCGACCGAGGCGGCCATGGTTTGCATGTAGTTGGCGCCGTGCCGGCCCTCCGGTCCGTAGCCGAGCGTGACCGTGCTGCCGAGGATGCCCGCCAGGACCTGCCCACCGATGAAGAACCCGATGGAGAAATTCATGAACGCCGCCGAGACGCCGCCCAGCGGGCCCAGCAGGAATATCGCCACGCACCCGAGCAGCAGGTGGTAGCGGGGCGTGCCGATGGGCGGAAGGAAGCGGCGCAATCCGGCGGGGCGGTCAGGGGCGGACATCGCGGGTTCTGCCTCTGGTCAGCCGGTCACGGCATCGTCAGCTTCAACGTATTCTCCTCGATGGAGACGTCGGCCAGCTTCTTCCACGCGCCCGCCAGGTCGTCCGGCACCTTCTCCTTGGCCACCAGGTGGCGGAAAAGGAATTCGCCCAGGCCGGGCAGCTTGTGGAGCGGGCAGGAGCCGAGGCAGAATTCGCTGGGCTCGAAGACAAAGACGCCGCCCTCCTTCACGAACCGGCCGGCGACCTGTACGATGATCGAGGTCTTGGTGCCGAACCAGTCGAGGTAGAGCGTGCCCTTGCTGCCGATCTGGAGCAGACCGTCGTGGATGCGGAAATTGGGCGGGCCGAGGGCGATGAGGCCGGTGGGCGCCGGCGGCGGGGCCTTTGGGCCGGGCGCGGGTTTCTCCGGCGGGGGCGGCGTGGTTTCGGTGGTGATCCAGGCGTTGAGCTCGTCCTCGTTGAGCGCCACCGAACTGCCCTCGGTCAGGAGCTGCTTCTTGCGCATCCATTGCTTCCCGTTCTCGGCGCTGCGAGTGCCCTCGATGTAATAGATCGTCCCGGCCGGGCGGTCCTTGGGCAGTTCCTTGACCGGGACCACCGGCTTCGCCACCAGGTAGGCCACCGCCAGCACGGCGCCCAGCACGAGGCTCAACGCCGCTCCGACGATGACTTCCCCCCAGCCGGGGCCGTACTTTGCCTTATCAATTCTGCGGGACACCATGGGGCACCTCTTGTTTTGACGCTGGAGCGGATCCTATTTCTTGGGCGGAGCGGACGACGGCGGGACCGGCGCGGGCGACGGCGGGCTCGACGCAGGGACGGCGCTGGCACTCTTGGCAGCGCCCTCACCATCGGTCTTGGCGTGGCGGCGCCGGTAATCTGTCTCGTAGAAGCCGCTGCCCTTGAAAATGATTCCGGCTCCGCGGCCCACCAGCCGCCGCACCTTCCCCTTCTTGCCACAGGTGCAGATCTTGAGCGGAGCATCCTTCATGGACTGGAACATCTCGAACGTTTTGCCACATTTCTGGCAGAGATATTCGTAGGTCGGCATCTTGGTGAACTGGGCCTGCTTTATGGAGACCTCTGATTGGCATTGCGAGTATCTTCTATGGTCGGGACCGCCGCCGCGGCCGGCCGTCGGGCCGGGCGCCATCGCTGGATAACCTGCTGGTTACCAACCGGCATCCAGACCACCCCTGCCGTCGCGGCGCCACCGATCCAAGCGCCGGCGCCGCCTGGCGGCAATCGGTTTGACCGAGGCGAAAATCGCGACGCAAGGGCTCTTCCGCGAGTCGATCCGCTCCGGAAACCGTCCACATCAGCGTTGGCAAAAGCGGCGGCGCATGGCATTGCGGGGATCGACCATCACGTACCGCGCAGGAATCCACCGATGGAATTCGACTCCAAGTTGGCCGCCCACATCGCCCGCATTGAACAGGGCATCGAGCGCCTGCTGCCGCCGGCGACCACCGCCCCCCGCCGCCTGCACGAGGCGATGCGCTATTCCATGCAGGCCGGAGGCAAACGCCTCCGCCCGGTCCTCGTCCTCGCGGCGGCGGAGCTGTTTGATCCGCCCGGCCGCGTCGATCCCCTGCCGGCCGCGATCGCCGTGGAGTGCATCCATGCCTATTCGCTGATTCACGACGACCTCCCGTGCATGGACGACGACGACCTGCGCCGCGGGCGGCCCACCTGTCACAAGGCCTTCGACGAGGCGACCGCGCTGCTCGCCGGCGATGCGTTGCTGACGCATGCCTTTGCGCTGCTCGCCACCGCCTACCCGGCGTCGCCCGGTCTGGCCCTGACCCGGGAACTGGCAGCGGCCGCGGGCAGCACCCGGCTCGTGGGCGGACAGATGGCGGACCTGCTCGCGGAAAAGAACCCGCGGGTGACAGATGCCGAGCTGGAATTCATCCATCTCAACAAGACCGCCGCCATGCTCGAAGCCGCCCTCGCGATGGGCGGCCTCGTGGGCGGCGCCGAGGCCGGCGCGCTGGAAACCCTGCACCGCGCCGGCCGGCATCTGGGCCTCGCCTTCCAGATCGTTGATGACATTCTCGACGCCACGAGCGACGCCCTCACGCTCGGCAAGACCCCCGGCAAGGATGCGAAGGCGGGCAAAGCCACCTACGTCAGCCTGCACGGAATTGCAGCGTCCCGCCGAAGCGCCGCGGAACAATCGGCCGCGGCCATCCGCGAGTTGGGCGCGTTGCCGGGCGACACCGGTTTTCTCGTGGCCTTGGCGGGCTCCCTGGCCAGCCGCAGCAAGTAGCGGGCCGGCCAGCACCGCGTGGCGTCCGCCGGCACCCGGATCGGGCCGGCCCGACCGACCGCGGGCAGTGGTGGGCCGGACGGCATGGGCGACATATGCCGGCTTCTTGAGGAGTTGTCCTTATGTTGAGGCCGGAGATGGCCGGTAAGATGAGAGCCGTCAGTAAGCGCACCACCCAGCAACTGAGAGCGGACTGCTTCGCCACCCAATAGGGAGGAGCTACCCATGAATCCACCGACCCCCGAAAAAAACCGTCGAGTTCTCGTGATCGACGACAACCGGGCCATTCACGACGATTTTCGGAAGATTTTGCAGCCGGACGTCACTGCCGCCGCCCTGGCTCAGGATGAGGTCGCGCTGTTCGGCGACACCTCGGCCATCAAGCAGTTCAAGGTTTTCACCATCGAATCGGCCTATCAGGGGCGCGACGGCGTGGAAATGGCGCGCCAGGCGCTCGCCGCGGGCCAGCCCTACGCCATGGCGTTTGTGGACATGCGGATGCCGCCGGGCTGGGACGGTCTCGAGACCACGCTGAAACTCTGGGAGGCCGCGCCCGATCTCCAGGTGGTCATCTGCACCGCCTATTCGGATTATGCATGGAAGGATCTGATCGGGAAGATCGGCCAGTCCGACCGCCTCGTGATCCTGAAAAAGCCCTTCGACAATATCGAAGTCCTGCAACTCGCCCTCACCCTGACCGAAAAATGGCATCTGCTCCAGCAGTCGCGCCAGCAGCTGGAGACGTTGCAGCAGGCGGTGGAGGTGCGCACGACGGAACTGCGGGCGGAAATCGCGGTGCGCCGGAGCGCCGAGGAGGCCGCCCACGCCGCCCAGGTCGCCGCTGAAACGGCCGTCCGCTCGAAAAGCTCCTTCCTGGCCAACATGAGCCACGAAATCCGGACGCCGATGAACGGCATCCTGGGCATGGCCAACCTGCTGTTGGACACCGACCTCACCGACGAGCAGCGCAGCTTCGTCAAGACCCTGCGCGACAGCAGCGATTCCCTCCTCGCCATCCTGAACGACATCCTCGATTTCTCCAAGATCGAGGCCGGCCGGATCACGCTGGAAAGGGTCGATTTTGAGCTGACCGAGGTCGTCGAAGGCACGGTCGAGCTGCACGCAGCCCGCGCCTGCGAAAAGAAGATCGAGCTCATCACCGAGATCGATGACGACGTGCCCGCGACCCTCCGCGGCGATCCACTCCGCCTGCGCCAGGTGCTGCTGAACCTCCTGGGCAACGCCCTCAAGTTCACCTCCCGGGGCGAGATCTTCCTCAAGGTCCTGCTCCAGCGGCAGGACGCCGACACGGTCGAGCTGGGCTTTGAGGTCCACGACACCGGCATCGGCATTCCCGAAGACATCCTCCCGCGGTTGTTCCAGCCGTTTTCGCAGGCTGACGAGTCCACCACGCGGCGTTTCGGCGGCACGGGCCTGGGACTCGCCATCTCCCGGCGGCTGGTCGAGGCCATGGGCGGCAGCATGTCGGTGCAAAGCCAGCCCGGTCAGGGTTCGACCTTTTCCTTCACCGTCCCGTTCGCGAAACAAAGAATTGCGGCCGGTTCGACGCCGGCCCAACCCGCCAGCCTGCGCGGCCTGCGCGCCCTGATCGTGGACGACAATGACACGAACCGGATGGTGCTCCACCATCTGCTGCGACGCTGGGGCGTCGAACACGAGGCGGCCGCCGGCGGCGCGGAAGCGCTCGGGGCCCTGCGCATCGCCTCCGCCTCGCCGCATCCCTTCGATCTCGTCCTGCTCGACATGCAGATGCCGGTGCAGGACGGCCTCATGCTTGTCGATGCCATCCGCCGGATGGAGCTGTCGCCAACGCCACGGCTGATCATGCTCACCTCGATGGGCGAGCGGCTCGAGGACAACGGGAAGATCAGCCTCGGCCTCGACGCCTGCCTGACCAAGCCATTGCGGCAATCGCAGCTTTTCCAGTGTCTGGCCACCGTCATGCGGAATCTCCAGCCCCAGGACGACAAGGCGGCGGACCGCGCACCCGCCCCAAGTTCGCCGGCCCCCGCCGGCCGGCCGGCGGCTCCCGCCCCCGGCTCCGCCAGCGAGGCGCCCTTCATCCTCGTGGCGGAGGACGAACCCGTGAACCAGAAGGTGGCGCTGCTGCAGCTCAGGAAGCTGGGCTGGTCCGCCGACATCGTGGCCAATGGACGCGACATCCTGTCGGCCCTGCAGCGCAAGCCGTACGAGCTCATTCTCATGGATTGTCAGATGCCGGGCCTGACCGGCCTTGAAGCCACGCGCCTGATCCGGTCCGAGGAGGCGGCCGGCCGCGCGCCTTGGACGGCCCCCATCCCGATCGTCGCGATGACCGCCAGCGCCATGCAGGGCGATCGCGAGGACTGCCTGGCCGCCGGGATGAACGACTATATCTCCAAACCGACCAGACTCGCCCAGCTGGCGGCAACCCTCTCCCGGCATCTCAACGGCCGCTGCCCGCGGCCCGTCAGCCCGGAAGCAACCCGCCCGCTGGTGGCCGTCTGAGGCCGCCCCCTTCCCATGCTTCACACTATCGCCCAATCCTTCTGGCTGCCTCTGATCGCCCTGGTCGTGCTGGGGCTGCCGATGATCATGCTTTACCAGCTCTGGACCGATCATCGCCGCCGCCACGCCGGGCGCCTGAACGCCGAGCTCGATCAGCGCGCGCAGGAACACACCGCGGAACTTTCCCGCACGATCGAACAGTTGCGCCGCGACCTCGCGCAATGCCAGCAGGCCGAGGCCGAGCTGCGGCGCGAGCACAACATGATGGAGACTTTCATGCGCTCGGTCCCCGACACGATCTATTTCAAGGACACCGAGTCGCGCTTCATCACCTGCAGTGTCTCCAAGGCGCGCAAGCACGGTCTGCCCGGCCCCGCCGCCCTGGCCGGCAAGACGGACTTTGACCTCTTTACGGCGGAGCATGCGCGGGCGGCCTACGACGATGAACAGCGAATCCTCCGCACCGGCCAGCCGATCGTCGGCCTGCCGGAGAAGGAGGTCTTCCCCGACGGCCGCGTCCGCTGGACGCTGACCTCGAAGATGCCGCTCCACGACGAACGCGGGCAGATCGTCGGCACGTTCGGCATCGGCAAGGACATGACCGAGCTCAAGAACGCCGAGGAGGAACTGCAGCAGCGCGAAATGCTCTTCCGGCTGATTTTCGAACATGCCCCCGTCGGTGTTTACTGGAAGCGCGCCGATCTTGGGGCCGTTTATCATTTCAACTCCACGTTCCGCCGGATTCTCGATCTCCCGGCCGCCGAAATGCCGGACGACTCCCGGCTCACCGAGCTGACCCACAAGGAAGATCTCCCGCGACATCGGGACCTGGGGCGCCTGCTCGAGTCCGGCAAGACCGACAGCTATACCCTGGAGCAACGCTTTGTCCTCAAGGATGGCCGCCTGGTCTGGGGCCGGCTCTCCGTTGCGGTGGTGCGCAATGACGCCGGACACATCATCCAGGAAATCGCCATTCTTGAGGACATCACTCAACGCAAACACACCGAGCAGGAGCTGGCGGACACCTACAAGAGCCTGCTCGATGCCTCCCGCGTCGCGGGCATGGCCGAGGTCGCCACCGGCGTGCTGCACAACGTCGGCAACGTGCTCAACAGCGTGAACGTCTCGGTCAACATCCTGGCCGAGAACCTGCAGAATTCACGCCTCGGCAACATCGCCAAGCTCAGCGCGCTCTTGCACGAGCACGCGGGCGATCTCGCCGCGTTCCTCGCCACCGATCCGCGGGGCCAGCGCGTGCTGCCCTACCTCGACACCCTCGCCGACCACCTGACCGGCGAACAGCAGCGGCTGCTGGGTGAGGTGGCTTCGCTGCGCCGGAACGTCGACCACATCAAAGACATCGTCAGCATGCAGCAGGAATACGCCAAGGTGATGGGCGTGGTCGAGAAGCTCGCGCCGGCCGATCTCGTCGAGGATGCGTTGCGGATGAACGCCGCGGCCC
>CAZAFS010000130.1:0-8214 GCA_964484165.1 uncultured Opitutaceae bacterium
GCCCAGGCCGAAATCCGGCGGGCGGCCGCGGTGGCCTTGGAGCAGGAGATGAGGGCCCGCACGCAGGAGATGCAGGCGAAGGTCGTCGAGGCGCAGGCCCAGGTGCCGCTGGCGATGGCCGAGGCCTTCCGCAGCGGCCGTCTCGGCGTAATGGACTACTACCGGTTCCAAAACATCCAGGCCGACACCGAAATGCGTTCCTCGATCGCCTCGCCGGATGGCGGCAAGAAGTGATTCCGACCGGCCGCGCCATGGCTGAATCTGACCGATCTTCGGCCGACTCCGGCCGCTGATCCTCCCGAACATGGACTGGGTGCTGGATCATTTGCAGGTGCTTTTCGTGATCGCCGTCGCGGTGGTGGCGGTCCTGCAGAAGTTGAAACAGGCCCGTTTCGGGGAGGCGGCCGGCGGGCCGCCGGCGGTGGATCCGGCGCAGGCAGAGCGCACGCGCCGCATCCAGGAGGAGATCCGGCGCCGGATCATGGAGCGTCGCGGCCTCAGTCCCACGCCGCGGCCGGAGCCGGAAGCCGAGGAGGAGCCCCCGGCTTTACCCGTGCCTCCACCGTTGATCGCAGCGATGCAGCCGGTGATGGTTTCGCCGCCGCTGGAACAGGCCATGAAAGCGCCGGCGCAGGAAGCAGTGTCGGAATCGAGCCGGCAGCAACAGATCGTTCAACAATTCCGGGAGGCGCAGGCGGCGTTGGCCGCGGGTCGGGACAGTTCGCCGCTCTCAGGAGCGGAACCGGCCATGCCCGCCTCGGGCGGGTCTCGTCGGGCGAGCCCGCTGTTGGCGGAATTGCGTTCGCCGGCCGGCTTCCGCCGGGCCGTGGTCCTGCGCGAGATCCTCGGCCCGCCGGTCGGACTGAGGTGAGGCCGCGGCGCGGGGCGGGCGGGGAAATCCCGGCCGCGCGCTTACGGGATTTCCACCTTCAAATAGCCGGAGTAGGAATTCGGCTGGCGCCGGCCATTGACCTCGATGTCCACGTTCTCCAGCGCGGTGGCGGTGAGCAGCAGCGAGCCGCGCTTGGGGAACGTGCGGGTTTCGCCCTTGATCAAGGTGCCCTGAAACAACTCGGTCCCGTCCAGTTCCTGCACGAGTTTCACCCGCACGGTGTCGCGGGCGCTCAGCGTGATCGATTGCTGGGCCACGGCCTTGATCTGGCCGGCGGGTGACTTGGACGAGCCGCCGGAGAGCGCCTTGATGCCGAATATGATCGCCACAATGATGACGAGCGCGGCGACTATGATGCCACCCTTGATGAGCAGGTTGGGATCGATCGGCGTGGCGCCGCCGGCGGCCGAAAAGCTGGAGCGCGCCGGCGCGGGCGGGGCCGCGGGAGGCTCCGCCGGCTCGGCCGGGGCGGGCGCATCGGGGCCGGGCCGCGCGGCCGGTGCGAGATCCATGCGGCCGTAGATTTCGCGATTGTCGCGGCGGGAGCCCCGGCCCTCGTTGGGCGCGAGCGCCTTGTAGTCGGCGAGAATCTTTTCGCTATTGACCTTCAGGTAATTCGCGTAGCTGCGCAGAAAGCCGCGGACGTAGATTTCGGGCAGGTTGAGATCAAAACTGTTGCTCTCCAGTTTGTGCAGGTAGTCGCTGCGGATCTTGGTGCCCTCGGAGGCTTCGCGGATGGAGATTCCCTTGCGCTTGCGGGCTTCTTCGAGGCGTTCACCGATGGTCTGCATGGCTGTCAGTTACGCAGTTTCCCCGCGAATGGGAAGGCGGATTTTGCCGGGAGGCCGCGGTCCGGAGGCGGAGGTTCGCCGTGGGCGGGCGCGGCCCGGGGCCGCCCCGGCTAAAGTTTGTCCAGGTCCGCCAGAATTTCGCGCGGCTGCGCGCCATTCTCCGGGCCGACAATGCCCTTCTCCTCCATGAGCTCCATGATGCGCGCGGCCCGATTGTAGCCGATGCGCAGGCGCCGCTGCAGCATCGAGGTGGAGGCACGCCGCGTGGCGCGGAGGACTTCGAGGGCCTGTTTGAACAGCTCCTCATCGTCGCCCATTTCGCCATCCGTTTCCTCGTCCTCGTCTTCGCCCTCCTCGCCTTCGCTGGCCACCCGGTCGATGTGGGCCTGCACGTCCTGGGCGTAGGCGGGCGGACCGTTGCGCTTGAGGAACTCGACGATGCTGTGGATTTCCTCGTCGGAGACCAGGGCGCCCTGGGCGCGCACGAGTCGGGAGGTCCCCGGCGGCGAGAAGAGCATGTCGCCCCGGCCGATGAGGGTCTCGGCGCCCTTGGTGTCGATGATGGTGCGGGAGTCGACCTGCGAGGCGACCTGAAAGGCGATGCGCGAGGGCAGATTGGCTTTGATGATGCCGGTGATGACATTCACCGACGGCCGCTGGGTGGCGATGATGATGTGGATGCCGGTGGCGCGGGCCAGTTGTGCGAGCCGCGCGACGGACGTTTCGATCTCGGCGGGCGCCGACATCATCAGGTCCGCCAATTCGTCGATAATGGCGATGATGTAGTGCAGGTGATCGGGCACCTCGTCCGCGGGAGGAGGGGCGACCTCCAGCGTGGTCTGGACCTCGGCGGTGGAGGTGCTCTCCCTGGCGGGTTTCTTCCGGTTGTTGAAGCTGCTGATGTTGCGTACCCCGGTCTTGGCAAAGAACTGGTAGCGCTGCTCCATTTCCCGGAGCAGCCACTTGAGGGCGGCGGGCACCTTCTTGGCCTCGGTGACCACGGGAATGAGCATGTGCGGCAGATCGTTGAACGTCTTCAGTTCGACGATCTTCGGGTCGACCATCAGGAAGCGCACATCCCGGGGACTGGCGCGGTAAAGGATGGAGGCAATGATGGCATTAATGCAGACCGACTTGCCGGAACCGGTGGCGCCGGCGATGAGCAGGTGCGGCATCTTGGCCAGATCGGATACGAGCGGCTTGCCGCTGACATCCTTCCCCAGCGCGATGGGCAGGTCGGCCTTGACCCCGGCCCAGTCTTCCGATTCGAGGATTTCCCGCAGACCGACCTCCATTCGTTTTTGATTCGGCACCTCGACGCCGACCGCGGCCTTGCCGGGGATGGGAGCCATGATGCGCACGGATTGGGCCCGCATGCCGAGGGCGATGTTTTTGTCCAGGCCGGCGATCTTCTCCACGCGCACTCCGGCCGCCGGGATGACTTCATACCGGGTGATGACCGGGCCGACGTGAATCTCGCCGAGCGTCACCTCCACGCCGAATTCGGCCAGGATGCGCAGAAGGTTCTCGGCGTTGTGGCGGTGTTCTTCCTCGCTGGCGCTGGCGCTGATCTTGGGCTGCTCCTGCAGGAGCGAAAGGGGCGGAAACTGGTAGTTTTCGTCGGCCCGCGTCGGCGGGGAAATCTTGGCCTTCTTGGGCTCCTCGGGGCGGACGATGTTGAGCTTGCCGACGGGAAAGGGGGGCGTCGTCTTGGTCCCGGCCAGGCCCGGCTCGGCGGTCGCGACCGGGAACGGCGGCGAGGTGAACATCGGCTTGTTCGAGGCCGGCGTGACGGAGTCAACGATCTTGGCGGAGGCGGCCTCCTTGGCGATTTCCTCCTTGGTTTTGGGAATGGTCAGCGTCTTCTTGGGGACGGGTGGCGGTGCCGGGACGCTGGCGGCTTGGGCGGCTTGGGAAATCCGCGTCTTGGCCCGCGCCTCCTTGTCTTTTTGCCTTTGCTCGGTGCGGTCGGCCGCCTGCTGCCGGCGCCGGGCGCGCCAAGCATGAATGGAGGCAAATATCCGTTCGGCCTCCGACCCGATGTCGCGGGTGAAGATGAACGTGACGGTCAGGGCGGAAAGGGTGCCCAGCAGCAGGCCCGCGCCGACCACGCCGACCGTCTCCTTGAGCAGTTGGTGGTAGAGCAACTGTCCGACCACGCCGCCGAGCCCCTTGGTGTAGTAATCGGTGCTCTTGAAACTCTCCAACATGGCCCAAAGACCGGAATCCGTCGTGATGCACAGGGCCATCGCGAAAAACCGGGTGAGCGCGAGTCGCCGGGCGTTGCGCACGGCCACCCACGCAAACCAGAGAAGGAAAACCGGCACCAGCCACGTGCTCAGGCCCAGCCAATGCAGGGAATACCAGGCGAAGTCCGCCCCCCACGGCCCGCCGAGGTTGGGTTGCGGCTTGGCCAGGTCGCGTATGACCCACTCCGTCCCGTTCCAGGCGCTCTGTCCTCCGACTTGGTATCCGTGGCTCTGTTTGGGATCATAATCCAGCAGGGACACGGCGATCCATGCCCCCAGCAGAAAGCAGATGCTGGCCGCCAGCCACTTTGGCCGGTAGCGCGGACCTTCGAACGATGAAACGTTCTTTGGGTTTGAAGTCTCCGACCTGGCCATTTGTGTAACGACAGAACCCGGGGAAATGTCCACGCTACCGGCCCGGCTGGTCAATGTAAATAACCGGTATCATTTTTGACGATAAACTCATAAGCACCGAACCATGGACGCCTTGCGATTCGCGCCAATCTATCAGGTGCGCGTCTGGGGTGGGCGCTTGCTGGCGCACACTTTTGGCCGGGCCCTGCCGCCGGATCGGATCGTCGGCGAGAGTTGGGAGATTGTCGACCGCCCGGGAATCCAATCCGTGGTGCGCGGGGGCCGGCATGCCGGAGTCACCCTGCGGGCGCTGATCGAGGGACAGGGCGCGGACGTCATGGGACCACGGTGGCCGGCGGCCAAACCGTTTCCTTTGCTGGTGAAATGGCTCGACTGCCAGGAACGGCTCAGCCTGCAGGTGCACCCGCCGGCGGCGAAGGCGGCGGCGCTGGGCGGCGAGCCGAAGACCGAGAATTGGTTCATCGCAAGCGCGGCGCCCGGAGCGGCCCTGATGGTGGGATTGAAGCCGGGCGTGACGCGCGCCCGGTTTGAACAGGCCGCCGCCGCCGGAACCCTGGAGAACTGCGTGAACCGGCTGACGGTCGCGGCCGGCGATTCCATCCTGGTGCGCAGCGGCACGGTGCATGCCATCGACGCCGGCAATCTCATTCTCGAGATCCAGCAGAACTCTGACACGACCTACCGGGTCTACGATTGGGGACGCGCGGGCCTCGACGGCAAGCCGCGCCAGGTGCATTGGCGCGAGGCGCTGGAGTCGATCCTGTGGGAGCAACCGGAGCCGCGCCCCGTGCGTGCCGCCCCGCAGCCCGCCGTGCTCGCGGACTGCGCGGAGTTTCGCATCCGGCGGACGCCGCTGGCCCGCGGAGAACGCGTCGAGTTTGCCGCCGGACAGCAGCCGCGGTTGTTGCATGTGGTGGAGGGCTCCGTGCAGGCGGCGGCGGAGTCCTGGGGACCGGGCGAGAACGTGTTGCTGCCCTTCGCGGGCCGGTTTGCCGTGACTGCGACGGCCGACAGCCTCGTGCTCGTCACGGAGAATTTTGTCTGACCCGGTCATGCAAGCTTCGCACCATCCGGCCTTGCGCGGGCGAATCTGGCTGAAGCTGGCGATCGCCCTTGCCATCGTGTTTGCCGCTCTGGCGCTGACGTGGATGCTTCTCCTGCCGCTGGCCCTGACCAAGTTTGTGCGACTGCGGACGGGTTTCGACACCGAAATCCAGGCCCTTTACCTCAATCCCGTCACGGCCAACCTGGCGGTGCGCGGGTTGGTCATCACCAATCCGTCATCTTTTCCGGTGAAGGATTTCGTGAAGATCCAGGAATTCCGCGCCGACCCGCGGCTGGCGTCGCTTTTCAGCCGGCGGTGGGAGATCGACGAGGCGACGCTGCACGTCGCGTTGGTCGCCGTCGTGCGGGACCCGCATGGCGTGGTCAACGCCCGGCTTTTTCAGCGTGGCTGGGCCGGCCCGGCGCCGGATCAGCCGCCCGCGGTGGCGCCAGCACCGGAGCCCGCGCGGGGGTTCCTGATCAGGCATCTGGAGGTGCGGATCGACCGGCTGATCGTCGCCGATTACTCGCAACGCGCGCCGGTGGTGCGCGAATACAACCTCAATTTCCACCATTCCTACGAAAACGTGACGAGCATGCAGCAACTGGCCGCGCCGCTCGCCGACCTCTCCGTCAACCTTTCCCAGGCGCTTGAGACCGTCCTGCCGGAGGCCGGCACGGCCCTGCGCAAGGCCGGCGACACGCTCAAGGCGACCGGTCGCAGGGCTGGCGACGCCGGGAAAGGCCTTTTTGAATCGCTTGAGAAAAGCCTCAGGAAATAGTTTACTTACCGTTTTCGATGACTGCATCCCATTCACCCAAGACACCGGCCCAGTCCGGCGCGGATACCGCCGCCCAGGGCCCGGCCTCCGCGGCGGCACCGAAAGACCGGCCGGAGCCACCGGCTCCAACTGGCGGCCCCGCTCCGGTCCCGGCGACCGAACCGCCCGCCCCGACCCTGGAAGAGCAGCTGGCCGCGGCCCAAAAGGAGGCGGCCGGCCATTATGACCGCTACCTGCGCGCCGTGGCGGACCTGGAGAATCACCGCCGCCGGGCGGCCCGGGACAAGGAGGAACTGCGGCAATCGGCCACCGCGAACCTGCTGCAGCACCTGCTGCCGCTGCTCGACAATCTGCAACTCGCCCTGGCCGCCGCGCGCCAGGATGCCGCGGCCAAATCCATCGTGGAAGGCGTGGCCATGGTCCTCGATCAGTTCATGGCCGTGCTGGAACGCCACGGCGTGAAGGAATTGAAGCCCTTGGGACAAAAGTTTGACGCCCATTTGCACGAGTCGCTCTCGCACCAACCCAGCGCCGAGGTGCCGGAGGAACACGTCCTCCAGGTGGTGCGGGCGGGCTACAGCCTCCATGGCCGCCTCCTGCGGCCCGCCAGCGTGATCCTGTCCAGCGGCCCGGCGAAGGAGGCGAGGGGCTGACGCGCGGGGAGCGCGCCGGCGCGGGCGGATGAATCCGCCTCGTTCTCCGGCTGGTTTCCGCACCCGATAACACTCCATGGCCAAGGAAGACTATTACGAGTTGCTCGGCGTAAGCCGGGACGCGTCGGAGGAGGAGATCAAGAAAGCCTACCGCAAGAAGGCGATCCAGTACCATCCCGACAAGAATCCCGGCAACAAGCCGGCCGAGGAGATGTTCAAGAAGGTCTCCGAGGCCTACGAGGTGCTCAAGGATGCCGACAAGCGGGCGGCCTACGACCGCTACGGGCATGCGGCATTCACCCAAGGGGCGGGGCCGCGCGGCGGCCGGCCGGCCGGCGGATTCCACGATCCGTTCGATATTTTCCGGGAGGTGTTTGGCGGCGGCGGCGGTGGCATCTTTGAAGAATTCTTCGGTGGCGGTGGCGGTGGCGGCGGCGATGGCGCGCGCGACGGCGCGGACCTGCGCTACGACCTGGAGATCACGCTCGAGGAGGCCGCCCGCGGGGTGGAGAAGGAAGTCTCATTCCGCAAGCTGGCCGCCTGCGACCGCTGCGGCGGCACAGGCGCGGAGCCGGGTTCAAAGCGCGTGACCTGCCCCACTTGCCGGGGCGCCGGGCAGGTGACGACTTCGCGCGGGTTTTTCACCGTGCGCCAGGTCTGTCCGGCCTGTCACGGCACCGGCTCACGCATGGATCAGCCGTGCCGCGAATGCCGGGGCGAGGGGCGGGTCAACCGCACGACCAAACTTAACGTGCGCATTCCGCCGGGGGTCGACACCGGCTCGAAATTGCGCTCCGCCGGCAATGGTGAGGCGGGGGTGCAGGGCGGCCGCGCGGGCGATCTCTACCTGGTCATTCACGTTCGGGACCACGAGATCTTCGAGCGCCAGGGCGACGACCTGTTCTGCGAGATCCCCATCAAGTTCACCCTGGCGTCCCTCGGCGGCACGATCGACGTGCCCACGCTCTCGGGCAAGGCGTCGCTCAAGATTCCCGCCGGCACGCAATCCGGTACGACCTTCCGCCTGCGTGATCGCGGCATGCCCGGACTCCGGTCCGGCCGGCACGGCGACCAGCTGGTGCGGGTGCAGGTGGAGGTGCCCACGCGCCTCACCGCGGAGCAGCGCAAGAAACTTGAAGACTTTGCCATCGCGTGCGGTGATGCCGATGAACCGGTGGCGCGAAGTTTCTTCGAGAAGGCCAAGAAATTCTTCTGATCCGGGTCCGTCGTGCGACTGCCAAATCCCAAATTGATGACGCTGCGTCAGGCCGTGCTGGCCCGCCGGCGGCTGCGGCGGGCGGGCGGGCGGCTGGTGCTGACCAACGGCGTGTTCGACCTGCTCCATCCCGGCCACACCTCGTACCTGGCGCAGGCGCGGCGGCTGGCGGGCCGGCGGGGCCGGCTGTTTGTCGCGTTGAACTCCGACCG
>CAZAFS010000131.1:0-8211 GCA_964484165.1 uncultured Opitutaceae bacterium
GGCCAACCTGCCGCCGGATCGGGCGACCGCGGCCGCCCTCGAACCCCGCCCCAACCCCCGTTCTTCCCGCCGATGCACCCCACGAGACTCCACCTCCCGATTATCGCCCTGTCACTTCTCGCCCTCCGCGCCCCGGCCGCCGAGACGATCGATCTGAACCGGATCACTCCGGTACCGGGCACCGAGCCCATTCCGGTGGCGGATTTCTTCCGGCCTTCGCTCGTACAGAATCCCATGATCAATCGGGCCGGCACCCATTTCGCCGCGTTCTTTTCCTCCGGACAGGATCGGATCGAGCTGATGATCTACGATCTCGACAAAGCCACCTTTGAGCGGCTGTCCGCCCCCGGCGACCGCGACATTTACGCCTACGACTGGCTCGACGAGGAGCACCTGGTCTGCAGCCTCGCCCGCGAAAAACGGTACCAGGAAGGCATTCTCGCCGTCGACATCCACCACTTGGATCAGACTCACCCCATCCTCCAGGTCGATTCGGTCCACTTGGTGGGCGTGCCCGAGCGGGACCGACTCGAGCCGCTGA
This sequence comes from uncultured Opitutaceae bacterium, assembly GCA_964484165.1. Classification (GTDB taxonomy): domain Bacteria; phylum Verrucomicrobiota; class Verrucomicrobiia; order Opitutales; family Opitutaceae; genus Fen-1467. Next base: position 542 of record CAZAFS010000131.1, read on the forward strand.
TCTGGCTGAGCGCGGACGCCTTTCACGACGGCAAGGATGCCGGGGTCGTGCAGGTCAACAGTCAGTTGCACAAGGGCGACCTGATCGGATCGGTCGCGCAGGCGGCCGACTTCGACCGCGTGCGGGAGTACAACGGAGACCACGTGCTCAAAACCTACGGCGTGCCGGGCGAGGACCGGGTGGTAAGCTATCTGACCGACAAGGATGGCGAACTGGCCTTCGCCATCACCAACAAGGAGGGTTTTCTCACCCTCCATCGATTCACCGCCGGCCACTGGGAGACCTGTCCGGTGGATCTCGACAAGATCGATGTCATCGCTTGCGGCAACACGCCCGGCGAGCTGGTGGTGCGGGGACCCCGCGGGACCGGCACGCCGCGACCCCTGCAATTCATGGACGCCGTGACCGGCAAACTCGGCGAGATCCTGCTCGAGCAAAAGGACCACGATTTTTCCGGCTGGCTGTACCGCCATCCGGTCAACCACGTCATCCTCGGGGCCGTGCATGACGCCAACGGACCGCAGAGTAGCTGGTTCACCGACGAATACAACGCGCTGCAAAAGATGCTGACGCAGGACGAAAAGCTCCGCGGCTCGGTCATCCGGATTCTCGGCAGCGACCTGGCGCAGCGCCGGTTTCTGGTCGGCGCCTTCTCCGACCGCCAGCCGGTCACCTATTACTGGATGGACGCCGCGAAGCGTTCCCTCGCGTTGATCAAAAACTCGCGGCCGTGGATCGACCCGGCGCGGATGCTGCCCATGAACGTCATGCAGTTCAAGACGCGCGACGGCCATCGGTTCGACGCCTATGTCACTTTGCCCAAAGGCGCGTCGAAACAACATCCGGCCCCGCTGGTGGTGTTGCCCCACGCCTCGTTTGGCGCCCGCACGAGTTGGGGGTACAATGACGAAGTCCAGTTCCTGGCCAGCCGCGGCTACGCGGTGCTGCAGCCCAACTACCGCGGCGACGAAGGCTACGGCTGGGAGTTCACGCTCGAAGAGGAATGGGATCTCCGGAAGATTAACGACGACATCACCGACGCGACCAAAGCGCTCCTGACCTCGGGATACGTCGACCCCAAACGCGTGGCCATCATGGGGACCGACGTGGGAGCGTACCTGGCGCTCTCGGGAGCCGTGTTCGACCCCGAGCTGTACCGCTGCTGCGTGGTCGACGTCGGCATCTTTGACTGGGGCCATGTCATCAAGGAGGAAAAGTATTTCCAGTACGACTCCTCGTTCTACGAGACGGCGCTGCGGTTTCTGGGCGATCCACAAAAGGTGCCGGAGAAATTCGAGGCCATCACGCCGCTGGCGCATGTCGCTCAGATCAAAGGAGCGGTGTTTGTCGATTATGTGAAATACGATCCCCTGGTGCTGTCGGAATCCCACCGGCTGATTTCGCAGCTGGAGAAGTACAACATCCCGCACGAGGAGATGCTGGTCGGGGGCGAATACCGCGGCCGCGACCACCTGCCGTACAAAGTGGAGCTGTTCAGCCGGATTGAGGAATTCCTGAAGAAGAACCTCGCGCCCTGAGGCCGCCGGAGCCGGCGCCGGATCGCGCCTCGCCGGCCCGAAGGCGCGGCGGCGCCCAGCTACCGCCAAGTTGAAATCCGTGGTTTCCGCGGCATCTATCTTCGGCATGATCACACGCGCACTGGGTTCCAACGGCCCCCGGAGTTCCGCCCTCGGTCTGGGCTGCATGGGTATGTCCGATTTCTATGGACCGGCGGATCGGGCCGAGAGTGTCGGCACCATCCAGGCGGCGCTCGCCGCCGGCATTACCCTGCTCGACACGGGTGACTTCTACGGCATGGGCCACAACGAGCTGCTGTTGCGCGAGGCGCTGCAAGGTTGCGCCCGCGAACGCGTGCTCCTCAGTGTGAAGTTCGGCGCCCTCCGCGATCCCACCGGCGCGTGGGCCGGCTACGACGCCCGGCCGGCGGCCGTAAAGAACTTTCTCGCCTACACCCTGCGGCGGCTTGGCACGGACTACGTCGACATCTACCGGCCGGCGCGCGTCGATCCGGCGGTGCCGATCGAGGATACGATTGGGGCCATCGCCGAGATGGTGACCGCCGGTAATGTCCGGCACATTGGCTTGTCGGAGGCCGGGGCGGAGACGGTGCGCCGTGCTCACGCCGTCCATCCCATCTCCGATCTACAGATTGAGTATTCCCTCTTCTCGCGCGGCCTTGAAGCCGCCATCCTCCCGACCTGCCGCGAGCTTGGCATCGGCATCACCGCCTACGGCGTGCTTTCCCGCGGACTGCTCGGCGGTCAGTGGTCGCAGGCCCGCGCCCTGACCCCGGGTGACTTCCGCACCCGCGGCCCGCGTTTTCTCGGCAACGCTCTGGGCCGGAATCTCGCGCTGGTCGAGGCGCTGCGCCCGATCGCGCGGGAGAAGGACGTAACAGTGGCGCAACTTGCCATTGCGTGGGTGCTCGCGCGCGGCGACGACGTCGTCCCGCTGATCGGCATACGGCGCCGCGACCGGCTGGCCGAGGCGCTCGGCGCGCTCGCCGTGACGCTGAGCGCCGGCGACCTCGCGAAGATCGAGCGTGCCGTTCCCGCCGGATCGGCGGCGGGCGGTCGCTATCCGGTCGCACAGATGGCACACCTCGACAGCGAGCGCGGAAACAAGATGGGCTCCTGAGCCCCCCGGCCGGCCAGCGGCGCGTTGCACGCCCAGGCGGCAGGCCGTCTGGGCGCCGCGCCTGTCGTTCCGGCGTCCCACGATTTGCAGGCATGACTTGTGGCGGATTTTGGTGTCACACTCGCGCCGGCGTGAACGTTTCGAAGCCAGCACCGAGATCACCACGCACCAGTCCGGCCCGCCGGCCGGAGTTGGTCGCCGGCGCCGTGCTCGTCCTCGCCGGACTCGCCGCTTACGTGAACAGCTTTTCCGGGCCGTTGGTCTTCGACGACATCTATTCGATTTCGCTGAACGGGACCATCCGGCAGCTCGCGACGGCGCTGTCGCCACCGGGCAGCGGCATCACGGTCAGCGGCCGGCCGTTGCTCAATCTTTCCTTCGCGCTCAACTACGCAATCAGCGGCCTGAACGTGGGGAGCTACCATGCGCTGAACCTGCTGATCCACCTTCTCGCCGGCCTGACGCTGTTCGGAATCGTGCGGCGGACGCTTTCCCAGCCAATCGCGACGAATCATTGTAGGAGCCTGCTTGCAGGCGATTCTCTCGGGGTGCCGTCTGGCGCGAAGCCTGCGGAGAGCAGATCGCGAGCAAGCTCGCTCCTACAATCGCAGGCGCTGCCCCTCGCCTTTGCCGTGGCGCTGTTGTGGACACTGCATCCCCTCCAGACCGAGTCGGTGACCTATGTCGTGCAGCGGTCGGAGTCGCTCATGGGGCTGTTCTACCTGCTGACGCTCTACTGCTTCATCCGGGGGGCGGAACTTGAGTTTGAGCGCGCCAGTGCAATTGATTTCGAACAATCCGGGATTCAGGTAGGGCGGCCGCCCCTCGACAGGCTCGGGGCCCTGAGCTTGTCGAACGGGCTCGCCGGCAGGCCGTCCGCGATGACACACGGCCCGGCGACAAGCGCCGGCCCTACAGTTCCGGACAATGCCACGGGCCCTGCGCCAAAGGGGCGGCCTCGGATCGGACTCGGATGGTTCTTGGCCTCCGTCCTCGCCTGCCTGCTCGGCATGGCCACCAAGGAGGTCGTGGTCTCCGCGCCGGTCATGGTGCTGCTCTACGACCGCACGTTTCTGGCCGGAAGCTTCCGCGCGGCCTGGCGCCGGCGCGGGCGGTGGTACCTGGGGTTGGCGGCCACCTGGCTGCTGCTCGCGTACCTGGTGGTGGGCACGGGAAATCGCGGGGGCACCGCCGGCTTCGGCGTCGGCGTGGGTTTCTGGCAGTACGCCGCGACCCAGTTTGAGGCGGTGGCGCGCTACCTCCGGCTGGCGGTCTGGCCGCACCCGCTGATCATCGATTATGGCGCGAGCTGGGTGACCTCGATTCCCGACGTGGTGCCGTACGCGGCGGTCCTGGCCGTGGTGGTGGCCGGCACGGCGGTCGCGCTTTGGCGGCGCCCGGCGCTGGGATTTCTCGGCGCGTGGTTCTTCACCATTCTCGCGCCGACCTCCCTCGTGCCCGGCATCCGCCAGACCATCGTGGAGCACCGCATGTATCTGGCGCTGGCGCCGGTGATCGTGCTGCTGGTCCTCGGGCTCCAGCGCGCCCGCCTGCGGCGGGGCTGGGTGCTGCTGCTCGCCGTGGCCCTCGGCTGGGGCGGGCTCACGGCCCAGCGCAATCACGTCTATCGCAGCGATCTGGCCCTGTGGAGCGACACGGCCGCCCGGCGGCCCGGCAACAACGGCGTCCACATCAACCTGGGCAACGCGCTGCTGGATCGCGGGCGCGCGGCCGAGGCGCTGGCGCAGTTTGAGGAGGCGCTGCGCCTCCAGCCTGATGACGCCGCGGCCTACTACAACGCCGCCAACGCCCTGGTGCGCCTCGGGCGGCTCGAGGACGCCATCGGACATTTTCAGGCCGCCCTGCATCTGCAGCCCGCCTATTTCGACGCGCACACCAACCTCGGCGAAACGCTGCTGCGCGCGGGCCGGATTCCCGAAGCCGTGAAGGAGTACGCCACCGCCGTGCGGCTGGAGCCCGACCTGCCCGAAGCCCACTACAACCTGGGCAACGCCCTGGCCCGGGCCGGGCGCGGGCCGGACGCCGTCCGGCAGCTCCAGGCCGCGCTGCGCCTCCGACCCGACTACTCCGAGGCGTACAACAACCTGGGCAACCTGCGGCTTCGGAGCGGCCGGATGGACGAGGCGATGACGAACTACGCCGCGGCCATCCGGGCCAACCCGGCCAACGCCGAGGCGCGCCTCAACCTCGGCGGCGCCCTGGCGAAACTCAACCGCCTGCCAGAGGCGGCCGCGCAATACGACGCCGTGCTGCACCTGCGGCCCGACTCGATCGAGGCCGCCTTCAATCTGGGCGCAATCTACTTCCGCCTGGACCGCCTGGAAGAGGCCCGGGGCCTGTTCGAGCGGGTGCTGCGCCTGCAGCCGGACTTCGAGCCGGCGCGCCGCGATCTGGCGCGCGTGGATGCGCAACTGTCCGCCGAAAGCGGGCACCATTGAAAGCACGGCGAGCGCACCCCGCCCGCCGGCAGATGAGCGGCGTCGTGCCGCGCGCTCCCCGGCGTGCGGCGACCGGCGGGAAATCCTTGTCGGGATGCAACTTGGTAGAAGCTTGCCTGTCCATGCTCCTGTCCGTAACCCTCGCGCCGTGACCCGCGGTCCCATCGCCCTCGCCGTCTTCCTCCTGGCTTCCGGCCACCTTCTGGCCCAGCCGGCTCCGATCGCGCCGGTGGTCAACGCGGATTATTCCAATTACGATTTTGCGACAACCGAGGGCGTGCTCCACGGCCACGCCCGCATCCTCTACGGCCCGACCCTGCTGCAGGCCGACGAACTCACCTACAATCTTACGACGCATCTCGTGGTCGGGAGGGGCCATTTCACGGTCACCTCCGGCTCCCGGCGGCTCCTGGCCGATCGCGGCACGTACAACCTGGCCACCGGCCAGTTCACCCTCGCCGACCTGCGCGCGGGCGAGCCGCCGTTCTACATCGCCGCCGCCACCGCCGCCGGCACCCGCGCCCGGATGACGCTGACCCAGGCCACGGTCACCTACCACGAACCGGGTTCCTTCACCCCCACGCTGAGCGCCGACCGGCTCACCTATGAACCCGGGCGGCGCATCACGGGCGAAAACGGGCACCTGGGCCTCGGCGACGTCTCGTTGATTCCCCTGCGGCAGTTCAACCAGGCGTTTGACGACTCGTTCATTTCGCAATTCGTCACGCGCGTCGGCTACCGCCGCAATCTCGGCGCCTACGTCGACGTCGGGCTGCACGTGCCGGTCTGGTCCGGCGTGAACCTGGGCGCCGACCTCGGCGAGTACACGGCGCGCGGCGTGATGTTCGGCCCCGGCGGCAGCTATTCGATTCGTTCGGGCGACGGCGCCACCGCCACCGGATCCTTCAGCTCGGGCTACATCAATGATCACGGCGACCGGAAGACCGACCTGCTCGGCCGGCCCGTGCCCGCGGACCGCGGCTACTTCGAGTGGACCCACCAGCAGAGATTCAACGACCGCCTCACGCTCACGGGCCAGTTCAACTGGTGGGAGGACGCGGAGGTGCTGCGCGATTTCCATCCGAGCCAGTTCTACCCGGTGCAGCAGCCCGATTCCTTCCTCGAGGCGGTCTACGCCGGGGACAACTATTACCTCAGCGCCTTCACCCGGGTGGACCCGAATAATTTCGAGCTGGTGCAGCAGCGCCTGCCCGAGATCCGCTTCGACCTCGTGCCGATGCCCATTGGCGGCGGGATCCACGAGCGCTTCAACGGCAGCTTTGCCGCGCTGCAGGAGGATTCCCTGTTCAGCGGCCCCACCCTGCGCAGCGACCGCTTCGACGCCTATTACGGGCTCGACCGTCCGATTTCGCCGACCGACTGGCTGACCATCACGCCGGTCGCCGGCGGGCGCCTGACGTACTACGCCAAGGCCGTCGGCGGGCGGGACAACTACACCCGCTGGCTGGGCGAACTCGGCGTGGACGCCAACCTCCGCGTCAGCGGCGTCTTCGACTACCACAACGATCCCTGGGGCATCAACGGCCTCCGCCATCTCCTGACGCCGACGATCTCCTACCGCTACATTCCCGAGGCGGACCGTGGCCAGGCGTACATACCGCCGATCGATCGCACGGTCTTCTCCACGAACCTGGAGCCCATCGACCTCGGCACCATGCGCAACATCGACGACCTCCATGCCGTCCACACGCTGCGGCTGGGTCTCGACAATCTGCTGCAGACCCGCGACTCCCAGTACGGTTCGCGCGACCTGGTGACGTTGAATCTGGCCTCCGACTTCAACTTCACCACGCAGCCGGGTCAGCGACGCTGGTCCGACGTCTACACCGAGCTGGCCGTCACCCCCGCGAAATGGCTGCGCTTCGGTCTCTTTCAGCGCCTGGACCCGCAGCACCTGACCCTGCGCGAACTCAACACCAGTCTGGATTTGATCGACCTCGACTGGTGGAACCTGCGGCTCTCGACCACGTACCTGCAAGATCAGATTGAGGAGTACGACCTCGCCTACCAGCGCCGGCTGAACGAGATCTGGCAGGGCTTTGCGCAGGTCCGCTGCGATGCACGCACGCGCCGCTGGGACGAGGTGTCCTTCGGTCTCCGCCAAAAGCTGAAAAACACCTGGAGCATCCGCTACGAGGTGTCGTGGTATCAGGGACGGCAGCGCGAAAGCGGCTTCGGCGTCAACGTGGCGATCGACCTGATCCGGTTCTGAGCGGCCGATCCCGGCGCGGATTGGCGGGCGCGATTCTGGATTGCTACGGGCCGGCGGCGTCCGCCATGACAGCGGGAGGCGAGACCCGCCTTCCATGGTGAATCCGGCCATCATCCGCAACCAGCAGCAGACCTTTGGGCGCCTGTGGCGGAGCCTGGCGCCGCATGTTCGCACGGACCGCAACCTGCCCGTGCGCCTCCAAGAGGCGCTGCGCCGCCGCGAGTTTGGCGCGCGCGACCGCCGGCTCTACCGCGAGCTGCTGTACACCGCCCTGCGCCATCTGCCGTGGACGGAGGAGATCGCCCTCCGGTCGGAGGAGG
>CAZAFS010000132.1:0-6897 GCA_964484165.1 uncultured Opitutaceae bacterium
CTCATCATCGGCGCCATCGCCGAGCGCATGAAGTATTCGGCGGTCCTGGTCTTTGTGACCCTCTGGATGCTGGTGGTTTATTTCCCGCTCGCGCACATGGTGTGGGGCGCCAGCGGCCTGATGAACGGCGTGTGGAACGCGGACGCGCCGATCAAGGCGATTGATTTCGCGGGCGGCACGGTGGTGCACATGTCCTCCGGCTGGTCGGCCCTCATCCTCGCCCTGCTGGTCGGCCCGCGCCTCGGCTTCGGCAAGGAGAAGATGGCCCCGCACAGCATGGTGCTCTGCATGGTCGGCACCGGCATGCTGTGGGTCGGCTGGTACGGCTTCAACGCCGGCAGCGCCGTCGCGGCGGACGGCATCGCCGCCAACGCCTTCACCACGACCACGATCGCGACCGCGGTGGCCGCCTTCACCTGGGGCATGATCGAAAAGATCTTCCGCGGCCAGCCCTCCATCCTGGGCTTCTGCTCGGGCGCGGTCGCCGGGCTGGTCGTGATCACGCCCGCCACCGGCTTCGTGAACACCACCGGCGCGGTCATCATCGGCGTTTGCGCCGCCGCGGTGCCGTATCTTTTTGTGACGAAGGTGAAGGCCCGGTTCGGGTATGACGACGCGCTCGACACCTTCGGCGTCCACGCCATCGGCGGCACCCTGGGGGCGTTCCTGACCGGGGTGCTGGCCACCGGCGTGGTCAATGGCAACCTCACCAGCGGCGCCGCCCTGAAGAACGGCCTGGCCAAGCTCGTGACCGAGGGCGGGCTCTGGCATGAGCAGCTCAAGGCCATCGGCATCACGCTGGCGCTGTCCGTGATTGCCACCCTCGTCCTCGGGCTTATCGTGAAGGCGGTCATCGGTCTGCGGCCTCTGCCCGAGATCGAACGCCAAGGCCTCGACCTCGCGGAACACGGCGAGGAAGGCTACATCGAGTGATATTCCGCGCCGTCAACCCCCACGTTCTCATGAAACTCATCATCGCCATCATCAAACCCTTCAAGCTCGAGGAAGCGAAGGAGGCCCTGTCGCAGCTCGGCATCCAGGGCATGACCGTCACCGAGGTCAAAGGCTTTGGCCGCCAGAAGGGGCACACGGAGATCTACCGCGGCAGCGAATACACCGTCGATTTTCTGCCCAAGGTGAAGATCGAGGTCGTCGTGCCCGACGAGATCGCGGCCAAGGTGGTCGCCGCGGTCGTCAAGTCGGCCAAGACCGGCAAGATCGGCGACGGCAAGGTGTTTGTGGTGCCGCTCGAGGAGGCCGTGCGCATTCGCACCGACGAGCGCGGCGAGGCCGCGCTCTGACCCGCCCACCGTTCGTTCCGCTGGCAGCAGCGAAGGCCGGCCCGTCCCGGGGCCGGCCTTTTTTTTGCTCTGGAGCCGGGGCGCTGGCGGAAACGGCGCCACGCGCCTTACAAAACTGTAAGATTGCAGCAAGGCGCGGGACACCCGGCTCGGTTATCTTGCGGGCTGTCTTGTCACAACCCCTACGATCCGAATCAGAAAATCAGACCATGAATACGCATCCCTTCCTTCCCGGCCGGCGGCAGTGGCTGTTCCTCGCCGTGCTGACGATGCTCGTCGGCGGCGCCACCTGGGTGGTCGCCGAATCGAAAAATGACGACCACGGCAAGCGCTCCGTCGACGTCAAGGTCGACGCCACGCCGCTGCCCCGCGGCGGGGACGCGGCGTTCTCCTACAGCCCCATCGTGAAACGCGTGATTCCCAGTGTCGTCAAGGTCGTCACGCGCGAACGCGCCAAGGAGATGGAGGTCGACGGCGGCTCGCCGTTCGACGATCCGGCCTTCCGCCAGTTCTTTGGTCCGTTCTTTGGCGGCCCCCACGGCGGGCGCCGCATCGTCCGGCAACCGCCCCAGATCGGCCTCGGCTCCGGTGTCATCGTGAGTCCCGACGGCTACATCCTCACCAACAGCCATGTGGTGGACGGAGCCGACAAGGTGCAGGTCACGCTCGCGGACAAGCGCGTACTGACGGCGCAGGTCGTCGGCAACGACAAAAAGACGGACGTCGCCGTGATCAAGGTCGACGCCCGCGACCTGCCGGCCCTGACGTTCGCCGACAGCGACGAGGTGCAGGTGGGCGATCGCGTGCTGGCCGTCGGCAATCCGTTCGGCCTCGGCGAGACCGTGACGACCGGCATCGTCAGCGGCCTGGGCCGCGCGATGCCCGGCGACAGCGCCACCTTCACCTACCAGAATTACATCCAGACCGACGCGGCGATCAATCCCGGCAATTCCGGCGGGGCGCTGGTCGACATGCAGGGCCGCCTCATCGGGCTGAACACGGCGATCTACAGCCACGACGGCGGCTTCCAGGGCATCGGCTTCGCCATTCCGTCCACCCTGGCCCGCACCATCATGGACAGTCTGGTGCGCACCGGCAAAGTCGTGCGCGGCTACCTCGGCGTCACGATCCAGGATCTGACGCCCGACCTCGCCGAACAATTCCACCTGCCGTCGAACCGGGGCGCCATTGTCGCCGATGTCAACCCGGACGGTCCCGCGGCCAAGGCCGGCCTGAAGAGCGATGACGTCGTCCTCGACTACAGCGGCAAGGCCGTGACCGACAGCCGGGCGCTTAGTTTCGCCGTGGCGGCCACCGAGCCCGGGCGCGAGACGCCGCTGCGCATCCTGCGCGACGGCAAGGAGGAGACGCTCACCGTCAAGGTGGGCGAGCAGCCGGGCGACAGACAACTGGCCAGCGCCGACAACGACAAAGACACCGGCGTGCTCAACGGCGTGGAGGTGTCCGATCTCACGGCGGCCGGCCGCAACGAATTCGACATTCCCATGCCGGTGCACGGCGCCTTGGTGACCGATGTCGACCAGTCGTCGCCCGCGGCCGCGGCCGGCCTGGCGCCCGGCGACGTGATCGAGGAAATCAACCACCAGCCGGTGCATTCCGCCGATGAAGCGGTGAAGCTGACCGAGCACGCGAAGTCCAAGAAGACCCTGCTCAAGCTCTGGAGCCGCGACGGCACCCGTTTCCTGGTGATCGACGAGACCGATGACAAATCGTCCTAAACCGGGTGTGTGATCAGAATGTGCAAGCCCGCGCCTCCCTCCGGAGGCGCGGGTCTGCGTTGGCCGGCCCGCCGCATTGCAGCGTCGACGCCGTGCCGGGGATCCCCTAGGTCATGGAGGTGCGCATTCTCGTGGTGGAAGATGATCCCAAGATCGCGTCGTTCGTGGCCGGCGGCCTGCGGCAGCACGGTTTCGCGGTGGACGCGGCCCGCGACGGCGAGGAGGCGCTCGCGCTGGCCGGCACCACCGCCTACGACGCGGCGGTCGTCGATGTGATGCTGCCACGCCTCGACGGCCTGAGCCTGGTACGGCGGCTGCGCGCCGCCCGCAACGCGCTGCCGGTGCTGTTTCTGAGCGCCCGCAGCAGCGTGGACGATCGGATCAGCGGGCTCCAGGCCGGCGGCGACGACTACCTGACCAAACCGTTCGCGTTCTCCGAGCTGCTGGCGCGACTGCAGGCGCTCATCCGGCGGGCCACGCGCGCCCCGGAGGCCACGCGCCTGGCCGCGGGCGACGTGAGCCTCGACCTGGCGACGCGCGAGGTGCGGGTGGGGGACCAGTTGGTGGAGCTCCAGCCGAAGGAGTTCACGCTGCTGGCCTTTCTGCTGCGGCACACGGGGCGGCCGGTGACCAAAACCATGATCCTGGAACACGTCTGGGATTACAGTTTCGATCCGCAGACCAACGTGGTCGACGTGCTCGTGCACCGGCTGCGGGCGAAGATCGATCCTGATCATCGCCGGATCGAAACCATCCGGGGGGTGGGTTATGTCCTCAAGAGCTGAGGCGTTCCGGCCCCGGCGGTCGCTGGCGCTGCGGCTGGGGCTGTGGCATGCCGTCCTGTTCAGCGCGGCTGTGGCCGTGGTGCTGGCGGCGGTCTATTTCCTGCTGGCCCGGGCCCTGGACCGGCAGGAGCGCGCCGCGCTGGAGGTGCGCGCGGCCGAATACGCGGACGCCTTCGAGGCCGGCGGCGTGGCGGCCATGCGCGCGCTGATCGAAAGCGAGAGCCAGCAGCCGCACGTGCGTTCGCTGTTTGTGCGGATCGTCGGCCCGGGCGGAGAGGTGACGTTCGCCCGGGTGCCGCAGAACTGGATCGAGAGCGACACCCAGGTCCTGGTGCCGGACGGCTGGGGCTCGTGGCAGCCCCGGCGCGTGCAGACCGTGCGCGTGCCGCGCGACGAAGAACGCGACCTGACCGTCGCCTCCCGCACGCTGCCGGACGGCGAGCTGCTGCAAATCGCCCGCAGCACCGACAACCAGGCCGTGGTGCTGGAGCCGCTTCGCCGGACCATGTGGATCGCCGGGCCGGCCGCCGTGCTGCTGACCGCCGGGGTGGGCGCCTGGCTGGCGTGGCGCGCCACCCGGCCGGTGCGCGCGGTGGCGGCCACGGCGCACCGCATCGTCGCCACCGGCGACATGTCCGCCCGCGTCGAGGGCTCGGCCCGCGACGACGAGGTGGGCGACCTCGTGCAGCAGTTCAACACGCTGCTGGAGCGCAACGGCAACCTGCTGCGCGCCATGCGCGAGGCGCTCGACAACGTCGCCCACGACCTGCGCACGCCGCTGACCCGGCTGCGCGCCGGCGCCGAGGCGGCGCTGCAGCACACCGCGGACGCAGCGGCGACGCGCGAGGCGCTCGCCGACTGCCTCGAGGAAACCGATCGCATCCAGCGGCTGCTCGAAACGCTGCTCGACGTCTCCGCGGCGGAAACCGGCGTGCTCCAACTGGAGCAGGAAGCCGTCGACGCCGGGAGCCTGCTGCAGGGCGTCGCCGAGCTGTATGCGCTGGTGGCGGAGGAGAAATCGATTCAACTCCACATCACGGCGGCGCCCGGGGTGAAGGTGCGCGCCGATCCCATCCGCCTGCGCCAGGTGCTGGCCAACCTGGCCGACAATGCGGTGAAATACACGCCGGCGGGCGGCTCGGTCTGGCTCGAGGCGGAGCGGCGCGCCGGGCGGGTGGCTTTGCGCGTGCGGGACACGGGCCCGGGCGTGCCGCCGGAGGAACGGGAGAAAATCTGGCAGCGCCTTTATCGTGGCGACCACAGCCGGTCGCAGCGGGGCCTCGGCCTCGGGCTGAGCTTGGTGAAGGCCCTGGTCGAGGCGCACGGCGGCACGGTGGCGGTGGCGAACCATCCCGCCGGCGGCGCGGTCTTCACCGTGGAGTTGGCGGCGGAAGACGCGTAGGGGCGACCACGCGCTGCACCCGCGGTCTACTCGCGAGCCGGGAAGCCGTTCGGGCTGAGCCGTACGGCCTCGCGGTACTGGGCTTCGGCCTCCTGCAGGCGGCCCGCTTGACGCAGGGCGAGCGCCAGAGCCAGGTGCGTTCCGGCGGCGTCCGGCGCGAGCCGCGCCGCCTGTTCATATTGGGCGATAGCGTCGTCCGGTCGGCCCGCGCCAATCAGGGCGCGGCCGTAGCTTAGGTGGGCTTCCGGCGAGTCCGGCTCCAGCGCCAGCGCCCGCTCAAAGTGCGCCTGAGCCACGGCGAACCGGCCGCTGAGGGTCAGCCCGATGGCCCAGTTGAGCTCGGCGTCGGCATAGGCGGGATTGAGCCGCACGGCCTCGGCAAAGTCGGCGAGCGCCTCGGCGGTCCGGCCGGCGCTGGCTTTCGCGAGGCCGAGATTGAAACGCGCCACGGCATAACCGGGCGTCAGCTTCAACGCGGCGCCAAACTCGGCGATGCCGTCGGCCGGCCGGTCGGTCATCATGTACGCGACGCCGAGGTTGTTGTGCGCCTCGGCGAAGCGCGGCTGCAACTGCAGCGCGCGCTGGAGATGGGGAACGGCGTCCTGCGGGCGGCCGATCAGCCGCAGGTCGTCGCCCAGATTGTTTTCGGCCAGGGCGAAATCGGGCCGGAGTTTGAGCGCCCGCTCGAGCAGCGGGATGGCGTCGGCCGGGCGGCCGGCGCCGCTCAGGGCCTCGGCGAGATTGTTCCAGGCCATCCAGCAGGCCGGGTTGCGGTCGAGGGTCGTCTGGTAGAGGGTGAAGACGTCGCGATACATGCCGGCCTGGAGCCAGGTGAGGGCGCCGAGTCCGCCGAGCAGCACTCCGGCCAGCGTCCGGCCGCCCCATGCCGGGAGGCGGGCCAACACCGGCGTCAGGCCGGCCGCCGCCAGCGTCAGGATGCCGACGCAGGCGAGGTATTGGAAATGGTCCGCCACGAACGAAAAGAGGAACGGAAAGACGTTGATGAAGCCGAGGGCGGGGAAGAGCGTGCCCCCGAAAAACAGCAGGGCGGCGAGCGGCCCGCGGTGGCGCCCGCGCCAGAGGATCACGAGCAGCGCCAGCGCGCCAAGCGGAAACAGCCACTGCCATGCCTTTGTGGCGTCCACCGTCCAGCGCGGGTAGATGAAGATCAGATCGGCCGGCCAGACGAGCTTGCCGAGGTAGAACCAGAAGACGCGCCCAGCCAACAGCCACCGTTGCACCCCGTTGAGGGCAAAATCGGCGCCCGCCGCGCCGATGCTCGTGCGCTCGAACCATGCCGTCAGCCAGCCGGCCGCGGTTCCGGCGGCGAGCCACGGGAGCAGGGGCAGCGCGTCACGCCGCCATGACAGGCGGCCGCGCCGCCACCAGAAGACCACGAGCAAGGCGGCCGGCAGCGTCGCGGTGACCGTCTTGGTCAGCAGCGCCAGGAGGAACAGCCCGGTTGCCAGGGCATACCGGGAGGCGTGGCGCTGTTCGTCGAAGCGCAGGTACGCGAGGGCCGCGCCGAAGTAGAGCACGGCGGAAAGGGTGTTTTTCTGTTCGGCAATCCACGCCACCGACTCGACGCAGACCGGATGCAGGGCGAAGAGCAGCGCCGCCAGCCAGGCCCCGGGCACGGCCAGCCGCCGGAGGGCGATCCCGAGCAGGCA
>CAZAFS010000132.1:6997-8193 GCA_964484165.1 uncultured Opitutaceae bacterium
GACCGGCCAGCCGGCGGCTCCGACGCCAGCGGGGTCGGATCGTTGGGGTGCCGGGGCATGGTCCAGTTTTTTAGAAATCCGGCGGTGATCCGGCGACATTAATCGGGCCCGAGAACCCAAGCGACGTTAACCGGCCATCGTTTGGCCGGCGGGACCGGCGATTTTGGATCTGCTGGCACCGCCCGCTCGCTCAAGACCGAACCCAAGATCGGCTTTGCCGTGATCTAGGGATGGTCGGTGCGCAGTTGCTCCATCCATTCCCGGGCCGGTTTGAAATCGGGATTGATCCTCAAGGCCGCCTCGATCTGGGCCCGCGACTCCGCGCGGCGGTCCGGCAGGGTGAATAATGCGATTCCCAGCACATAGTGCGCCTCCGCCAGCTCAGGATTGATCCTGATGGCCGCCTCCAGATGCTCAATCGCCTCCGGTGTTCGTCCGGGCGTCTGCAGGAGGGCCACGCCCAGATCGTTGTGAACCTCGGCGGAGTTCGGATCGATTCGCAACGCGAGTTCAAACTGCCCGATGGCATCCGCCAGCCGTGCTGAAACCCGCAGCAGGGATTTTCCCAGATCGTCCTGCGCTTTTGCGGAGCCGGGATCAAGGCGCACCGCCGTCTCGAGATGCTGAATGGCCTCCGGCAATCTCCCCGGGGCCAGCGCCAGGGCGTTGCCCAGGTCGTCGTGCGCTTTCGCGGAGCCGGGATCAAGGCGCACCGCCGCCTCAAAATGGGCGATCGCCTCCGGCAACCGTCCGGGGGTCCGGGCCAGGATGGACCCCAGATTGCCGTGTACCTGGGCCGAACGGGGGTTGAGTCGTGCCGCCACCTCAAGATGGGCGGTCGCCTCCGGGATTCGACCCAGCGCGGCCAGCGCACAGCCGAGGTTGTTGTGGGCGTCGGGAAACTGCGGTCGCAGCCGCAACGCCGTCCGGTAGTCCTCGACCGCCCGCGGAATCTGGCCAGCCTCGAAAAGGACCACCCCCCGGCAATCATAGGCGCGTTCATTTTGCGGCCGCTGGGCGAGCGTGTCGGTCCAGAGCGACAGGGCCGAGCCGTACACCGCGTTGCGCTGCACCGTCAGCCACGCCAGCGGAACGGCCAGCGCAAAAAACGGATAAAGACCCCACCGTCCCCACCGCCGTGCCGCCGCGCCGACCACCAGCGCAATCACCGCCGCCAGCGGCAGGTACATCCGGTG
>CAZAFS010000133.1:0-8167 GCA_964484165.1 uncultured Opitutaceae bacterium
AGTTGACGGCATCGAGCATTACGCAGAAGCCGGCGCTGAGCGTTGCCATGGCCATGATAACTGCCAGCCAGGCGAGTTGGCGCTTGAGATGGCGGCGGCGCAACTCGGCGTTGTAGGAGTCTCTGATTTCGGGGCCGTAGTGGCTGGTCGGGCGGGGATAGAGATGGTTCATAGAATGGTAGTGGGGATGGATTTGCTGCATGTGAGTTATGTTTCGGTGGCGGCGGCGTTGCGGGCGCGCTGGATGTTCTCGCGGACGGTTTCGAGGCTGGCTTTGAGGTCGCGGATGGCGTTGCGGTCGGCAACGCTACAGCCTCGGGTTATGATGTCTTGTTCGAGCTTGGTGATGGCTTCGCCGGCCTGACGTAAGCTGCGGAACTCATCAGCGAAACCGCCTTGGCGTTCGTATTCGGCTTGGTATTCCTTGACGTTCATGCGGCCTCCTTCCCTTTGCGGGCTTTCTTGGCGGGTTTGTCGCTGGCCATGTCGAAGGGGACCACTTTGAACGTGTCTTTGTGGACGCGCTGGATGCCGAAGAGGGCGAGCGTGATTTCGTCGAACTCCGCCAGCGCTTCGAGGTTTGGCTCGGAGCGCTGGCGGATTAATTGGCTCGGGGTGAAGCGCGGGTCTTGGTGCGCGCGGACGGCGAGCGCAGCTTCCTGGTCGCAGGCGGCGCGGATTTTGAGCAGGACTTTTTCTTCGTCGTCAAATTCCAGGCTGGAGGATTTGCGGTATTGGATGCCGCCGAACGGCGTGCTGTGGGTGCGCTTTTTGTCGTCGGGGAACAGCTCGGTGTAGTGTTCATCGGCGAACTCGCGCAGCTCGGTTTCGAGGTTGGACAGGGCGACTTT
Source organism: uncultured Opitutaceae bacterium (assembly GCA_964484165.1). GTDB lineage: Bacteria > Verrucomicrobiota > Verrucomicrobiia > Opitutales > Opitutaceae > Fen-1467. The sequence goes on from CAZAFS010000133.1 coordinate 852, forward strand.
GGCGGCGGCGTGTTTGGGCAGCAGCTCTTTGGCGGCGGCGAGTTGGACGGTTTTGATCTCCGCCTCGGCGGCTTCGAGAGCTGCGGTGATGGTGGAAAATTCGGACAGGAGTTTATTGATGCGATTGTATTGGTCTGCGTTCATAGGAAGTATGGGAATGATGGGAGTTATGGTTGCGGAGGTTCGGGAAGCGGGGTCCAGTGGGTTACGAAATGGCGCAGCGGCTCGCCCGAGGGCGAGCACCAGCGGTCACCATCCCAATAGCCGATCCAGACCGGCTGATTCCAGGTCGGTGAATGGACAAGGACGGGAGAGTTTTTCTCAGGCAGGTTTTCGCGGATGCTGATCCAGTCGGATTTCACCGCAGAGGCGCGATGGGCGCAGAGTTTGGAGAGGTCTGCGTGGATGGGCATTAGGGCGTCGAGAGGGTTCATGCGGCTTCCTTGCTGAGAATAGTAAAGCGCTCGATGTTGCGCGCAGTTTGGCGCGACTCTTCGGGCGTGCCGCCGACCGTTCCGAGGATTGGGATGAATCTGCCGCCGATGAAGATTGTTTCGTGGTCGTTGCGGTCAGCGGCTGTAACCCTTTCAGGGTTGGCGGGACTGGTGATGGGGTGCCCCAGGGTAGCTCGGGGCTCGCAACCCTGGGCTGGATGATGCAACCCCGTTGGGGTTGGGGATTTGGATTTGGATTTGGATTTGGATTTGGATTTCATGTTGCCCTTTCGATGGTTTGGTTTGATAGCCGATAGTCGATAGTCAATAGCCGATTAACGGCGGGTTAAGTGAGGCTGTAGCCGCGCAACAAACGGAGGTGCGCGGCGCGGAAGGATTCGAGCCAGGTCAGACCCGGCTTTTTCTTGCGGGCGCGGGCGGCGTATTTGAGCTGCTTTTCGACGGAACCAAAGGCGCCCAGGCCGGTGGCGACTTGCGCGCAGAGTTTGATGAGGTCGGACTTTTCGCCGTTGGCATCGGGCGCGAATTGGTTGACCAGGTGAGAGACCAGCGGCAGCGGGTCGGAGATTTTCAGTTCGATTACGGCATCGACGCGGCGGGCGCGGCGGGCATCGGTCAGCAGTTTCTTTTTGAGGATGGGCAGGCCCTTGAGGCAAACGGGGTTGCCGGTTTCTTCGTGATAGTCAATGGTGCATTGCAGTGCGCGGGGGGCCAGCTCGTGGGCATCATCCACGATAAGGAGCCGGCCTGAGCCTTGCGTGCGGTCGAGGATGGCATCCCAGCGTTTCTCGCCTTTGCCCAGGCGCGTGATGCCGGCGGCTTTGGAGAGGTCCTCGGCGATGGCGTTCATGCCGGACCGCCACGGGAGGGCGCGGAAACCAATCGCCAACGTGTGGTCGATGAGATAGAGGCTGTCGCCTCGGGTTTTGCCGATGCCGGCGTCGCCGACCATGATGGCGAGGTCGCGGCTCTGGCGGATTTCGTCGAAGCGGCGGCACATGAGTTTGCTCAGCTCGGTTTCGATGGTGGGGACGCCGGAGACGGCGGCGACGGTGCGGTCACGGAGCCATTCGCGGATGGCAGTTTCGAAGCGGGCCAGGTCGCCGGGGAATTTGCCGGCGAGGTATTGGGAGACGTAGCCGCTTGAGTAGCCAATGCCGCGTCCGATTTCGGAGTTGGAACATTGAGTGGCCTGGAGGGCGGTGATGAGGGATGGGTCGGCGGAGTCGCGGTCTTCGGGTTCGCGGGGTTGGGAGAGTTCGGTGTAGGATTTCATGGGAAGGATGGGAAGGATGGGAAGGATGGGATTTATGAGCCACGGGTTCCACGGTCTTTGGCTATTGGCTTCCAGCTTTCGCTGGGGTCTTCGGTTCTGGTTTGCCTACGATTGTCATTGTTGCCATTTCTGTTACTAGGCCGCGTCGATAGAGGCGGCTAAAGCTTCGTCGGCGGTGTGTTGTTTGGCTGTCGCGGCGCGGGCAGGGGTGGGGCCGAGGAGATGGGAGTTGGCGGCGGCGCGGGCGGTGGCGTCCTGGGTGATATTGGCGGCGGCGCGGCGGCCTTCTTCGATCATCGGGGCCAACGCTTTGCGCTTGGCAGCAAAGGCGGCGTGCATTTGGTGAACGTCGGTGCGCTGGGCGCGGCCGTAGAATGGCGCAACGCCGGCGAATTGGTTGGAGGCGGTGTAGAGCCAGGCGACGCGCGGGTCGAGCGGGTTGACGCGGACAAGGTATTTATCTTCGTTGCGCAGAGGGTCGGCGATGCCCTGGCCGTTGCGGCGAGTCAGGCCGAAGGCGAGCGGTTCGTCGGGATCGACTTCTGGGACGGAGAGTTCGATCTGGTTGTTTTTGACGGGGCGCTCGATGCCGGGGAGATCGTCCATTAGCAGGGCGGCGACGGCTAACGGGAGCTTGACGAGGTTGGGGCGGCCGGCGTCGAAAACTTCACGGGGGGAGAGGGCGCGCTCGCGTTTGGAGGCTGGGGTGTTGGCGAGGTAGGCGGCGATGGCGGATCGGTCTTCCGGGGGAAATTCGAGCAGGCGTTCAGCGGGAAGCCATGAGGAAACCGTTGAAACGGTTGGCGACGAGTTAGCGGGAAAGGCACCCCCATGAATGGGGGTGTTAATGGGATGCGCGCCGGGAAGACGGAATTCGGTGATTAGGTTGCCGCAGTCGCGCCAGCCTTCGAGGGAGTGATCGATTCGGCAGTTGATGACTTCGATGATGGCATCGAGGCGGAAGATCGCTTCGTGAACGGGCAACATGCCGAGGCGCATCAACTCCGCTTTTTCGGGGGCCATGGCGCGCACGGCTTTGACGAGGGCGAGGGTGTCTTTCTCGACGCCGGCCAGGCCCTCGGGTTTGTTGATGCGCGAGTTGTTGCCGGTCTGGCCGGGGAATTCGAGGAGGTCGGCGGTGCGGTTGCGCAGGAGGTTGAACCAGGATTCGAGCGGGGCTTTCCAGCGGGGATTGCCGCCGCTGGGTCCGGTGAAGAGGCCGGCGATGCCGGGGCCGCCACCGGCCGGGCCGTCCTGGAAGGTGACAGGGATGCCGCAGTTGGCGAGGATTTCGAGTTCGCGGGGGCGGATTTTGGAGGTGGCTTTTTCTCCGATGATGGTGGTGCCGGCGCTGCGGTAGCCGATGGAGGTCAGGACGTGGACGAGGAGCCAGACGAGTTCTTTTTCTTTGAGGCGCGTTTCGACCTGGGTTTCTTCATCGCGCAGCGCGGGCTTTTCGCCGTGGGCGATGTGGCAGCCGGAGGCGAGTTCGAGCCAGTGGTAGCCGAGGAGGCGGCAGGTCTGGCCAAAGCCGAGGACTTTGAAGTCATTCCAGGAATCGTCGATCAGGCAATACTGCATGATGTCGAGTCCGAACCGGGTGGTGGGGAGCTGAGGGCCGAGCTGGCTGGCGGCTTTGGGGCCGATCTGGACGAGCTTGCGGGCGAAGCGGGAAATGCGATCATTGACGGATTTCTTTATGTTGGAGTAGGTCCAACCGGCAGGGAGATCGGCGACGGAAGTGGGGTCGGGTTGCGGACATTCGGAGTATCCCGGGATGGCGGCGGCCTGGTCGCCGGCGCGCCAGCGGCGATACTGAATCAGGAGGGCGGAATAGACGGACATGAATTTGTCGCGCTGGTTCTGTGCCCAGCGGCTGGCGAGGTGATCGAGGAAGGCATCGGGCAGGCCGATGGGGGTGAGATGGTTTTGCCAGGCGGGGCCGGCGAGGGCGGCATCGACCAGGGCGCGCCAGTTGCCACCGGCTTCGGTGAACTCGCCATAGAGGGCGTCAAGGCGCTTGGCAGACCAGCCGCGTTCGCCGTGGAACATGGCGGCGACGGCTTGGGCGCCGGCCCAGGGATTTTTGGCGCGGTCAATGGTCTGCATGGCGCGCAGGCGGCGTTTGACGAGTTTGCGGGCGCGGTCGGGGAGGTTGGCGAAGAGATCGTGGTCGCAGGGGGGGATGGTGAAAGAGGGATGCGTTGAAGCGTTGAAGCGTTGAAGCGTTGAAGCGTGGGACGAAAGAGCCGGGCGGGTGGCCACACCGTTTGGGTCGCTGGCGCATTGTGCGCTGTTGGCTTCGCCCGGCTCGAAAGTTAAAGAGGTTGTTTTCATATTAGGCTAACCAGAGTTGTCTAATCCTTGTTGGAGCGCCGGACTTTGCGCTTAGGTTTTCGGGGCTTTCCCTTCGGCCAGCCGCCGAGCTTCGCGTTTTCGCGAGCGGCCCGTGCCTTCGCGGGCGTCGAGACGCTACCCATCAGCGCCCCGATATTGATCTCCTGCTGACAGTGTGGGCACTTCATTCAGTCGCCTCCGCATCAGCCCACGTTGGCTCAATGCCGTCATCGTCGGGGCCTTGATATTCTTGTCGTACTCCAACCGTCCGGAAGTAGTCGGAGACATTGTAGCCGATCGCCTCACCAGTCCATCCCATCGGCACTACATCCACATAGATCAGGTGCGGGTCCTCGCGGATTACGTCGCGCGCCTCGTCAGGGGTGAGCCCGCTACGAGCATCTTCGGTTGGGTCATTGTATTTGCGGAGAGTAAGACCGTCGCGCTCCGCCAGCCGCACTGCTTCGTCTCCGGTGATCCGATATGATTTATTTTTCATATCCCTACTATATACCTAGCAGTTAGGTATTGCAACAACTATTTTCATTTATTTTTGGGGCCGGACGCTCCAACTATTTGCTCCAGCGAACCGCCGCCGCGGCGGTCGCTGAGCAAGGTGTTAGCGACCTGCCAGTGCATCCCCTATTGGAGTGCCATAGCCCCAGTCTCCCGGCGCTCCGAATGCCTGGCCGATTGTTTTCCCTTCGACCACGCGCGCGAGCACGCGGACCAGTTCGGCAACGTCGAGCCGGTTGCCATCGCCGAGGGCTTCGATCTTGTTGATTTCCTCCGCCTTTTCGCGGAGCACATGTGCGAGTTTTGCGTTCATACGGTCTCTAACCAGTCGGTCCAGCGAACGGCGGGTTCGCGTTTTGGTTTGTATTCGGGAGTCCAGCGGCCCGCCGTTCGCTGACCTCTGTGTTCGGCCACACTTGTCGCCCGTATATGTCCTCTACCTTGACAGTGCCCACGTTGCATTCAGCATTCGCTCTGGCTTCCGTGTCGTCCTTGAGTTCCATCAGATACCACCATCCTGCACGTCGGAACATGTACGTCCGGAGTGCCGAACCAACCGGCTTCAGCGAACCGCCGGATTGCGTTTCAGGTTTATTCATACATCAGTTGCCGGCGGTCGCTGAGCCGGAGCGTTCGTCGATTTCATGGCGAGGGCTTTGCGGCGCTTGAGGATGGTGGAGATTTTTGCGGCGTAGGCGGTGACTTCTTCCTGGTGCTTAAGGAGGGCGCCGGTGGACATGCGGTCGAGGGATTCTTCGTCCGGGTGGCTGAGCAGGCGGAGGTCGCCGCGGAACTCGTCAATGGCGTGGTCGTCTTCGTCGCCGTCGCACATGCCCATGTCTTTGGGACGGCCGCCGTCGCCGGGTTTGCGGCCGCGTCCGCCGCCGGGGTTCTTGGCGATACCGAGTTCCCACATGAATTCGAGTTGCGTTCGACCGTCGGTTGCTTTATGAACAGCGTCCGAGATGAGCTTGGCGTCGGACTCGGCCCACTGGGACGGGGGCACGGTCATGAGGGCGTTGAGGCGGTCGCGGATGGGCAGCTTCTTCCAGCGGGCTTTGACGCCTTCGGCCATCTTCATCCAGTTTCGGGCGGTCTCGTCCGAGATGCCCGACTCGGCCTTCACGATTTCTGGCCAGGATTTCCCATCGTGGGAACTTACCAAACCGTTTGGTAAGTTGAGGTCGGTGCGTTTTCCCTGGCTGATTTTATTGGCTTGGTGAAGCTCTTTGAGGGCGAAGCCGGCCATGACCTGGCAGGCGAGGGCGGCCTGGCTGAAGCGCTCGGCGCCGGAGGCCCAGTAGCGGACGGCGTCCCAGGTGTTGTTTGCGGCGGGGAAAGCTAGCGGTGTGGTGGTCGTGAGTTGCATAGTTGGTTGATGGCAGATGGCAGATGGCAGATGGCAAATAGTTCAGGGTTTGAAGACTTCCGGGTTGATGATGATGCAGGGCTTGGCGAGGTCGGGCCGGAATTCGCGGCCGTCTGTCAGGAGTTGGTTGACGGCGCGGGCGAGGTCGGACTCGTCTTTGGCGGCAACAAAGATGGTGGTGTCCGGGTCCAGCTTGACGCTGGCGACCAGGCCGTAAAAGCCGGTGAAGTGTTCTAACATGAGAGGAGGCCTCCGACGTAGCGGGTTGTCAGGAACTCGATGAAGCTTTCGCGGGCGATGCTGGGGCTGCCACCGGGACCGCGCTGGTAATCGGTCTTGGGCACCAGGGCGAGGGCTTTGGATTGGATCAGGTTGATGACGTGGGTGCTGCCGCAGTTGAATACGCGCTGGACTTCGTTTCCGGTAATGAAGTCGCGAGGGATTGAGTGGCGGGCGTCGATGGTGGAAAGCAAGAGGTTGATGGCGGCGTCGGGCGTGATGGCGCAGTAGTATTCTTCGCACCGCGCGGGATTGAGCTGCTGATACTCGGCAACGCTTTGGGTGAGGATGCGCAGTTCGCGGCGCCGCTCGGCACCGCGGTGGCCCGGCGTGGCGATGTCCCAGGCGATAAGGGCGACCTGCACTTCGATCAACTCGATGATGTCGTCTTCGCCCAGGTCGAGCATTCCTTTGGCGGCGGCGACGGTCATCGTGGGGCGACGATAGCGGGGGTTGGTCAGGGGGAGCTTGAGTTGGGCAGGGGCAGAAACCTTGAACCTTGAACCGTCGAACCTTGAACTTTGAACAGAAGAAGTCATTGGCTACGCGGCTCTGAGTTGACGGCGGGAATGGATGGCTTGGATCTCTTCGCGGAGGAATTTGCCGGCGAAACGCCGCTCGCTTTTGGTGGCGTGGTAGAGGGCGCCATAGATTAGTAGCCAGGTCTGGCGGCGGCGGCCTTCCATGCCGGCGACGAAGAGTGAATTTGCGGAACCGCGAAAGAGGTGGCAGTCGAGGACGTTCTCGGCGTGGTCGCGGCAGATACTTTTGAGGAGGTGTTTGGCGTTCATGGTTAGTTGAGGGAGGCGAGCATTCGGGAGATGCGCTCGGCGGACATGCCCATGGTGCGGCCGTAGGCGGGGAGGCATTCGCGGCAGACGCCGTGGGAGTGGTTCGGGGCTGGCGGCAATGGCTCGCCGGTGCGGGAATGGCCGGGTCCGATTTCGCGTTTGCAGATCATGCAGACGGAAAGGATGGGCGCGAGCGGCGCGGGGTGAACCGGTAATTGTAGCTGGGCGATGGTCATAGACAATATGGGGTGTTGTGCCATGGGGTGAAGACCTTAGACGCTTTCTTCTTGGCC
>CAZAFS010000134.1:0-4083 GCA_964484165.1 uncultured Opitutaceae bacterium
TCGGGGCGGAGCGAGCCGCCGTCGTCCATGCGGTTGTTGGTCTTCATCCACGCGGGCGGACTCCACGGCGAGGCCAGCAGGTGGAAGCGGTCCGCGCCCGCGATGTCCTGCGCGTCGTGAATGAGCGGGAGGACCCAGCGCCGCATGGGCGCGAGCGTGAATTCGAGCAGGTCGTAGTCTCCCGGCGTCTCGTCGAGCGCCCACAGGTGCAGCGAAAAATCGCAACTGTTGATGTGCGTCCGGGCGAGCGTGTACCCGATGCCGTCCTTCGGGTCAAAGTACCGGCGGAGAATCTCCCGGCGTTTTTCGGCCGGCAATTGCGCCAACACCCAGGCCGACGATTCGGTCAGCGCGCCGCCAAATCCGACCATCTCCTGGCAGGGCTGCTGCAGGTCGCACGTGATCGTGTCCGCTCCGGCGGCCGTGGCCGGCGGAGCGGCGTCCGGTGGCGCCAGGAGGGTCAGCCGATGACCATTGTCGCGCGCGGTTTCGACGACGGACCAGACTCGGCCCGGCGCGGGTGCGGTGGCGGCGGGAAGCGTCATGGGAATCAACCCCGCGAGAAACGCGGCACGGAGGCACAATGTTTTTTCGGGCATAAGGGACTCTTCCCTCCCTCAGGCGGGCGCCGCGCCGCCGGCCGGGGCCGGGCCTTTGCGCGCCGAGAGATCCTGTTCGATCGCTTTCACGTTCGCCTCGGTGAGGGGATAGAAAAAGATCGCGACGCCGCCCAGGATGGCGAAGGCGGCGGGGCCGACGCTGAACATCAGGTTGATGCCGTGCAGGGTGCGCTCGTTCTGCGCCGCGTTCGCCACGAAGCCGTAATAGTCAAGCATCCACCCCGCCAGGGCCGCACCGATGGCCAAGCCGAGTTTCTGGGAAAAAACCGAGGCGGAGAAAACCAATCCCGTCGTGCGCCGGCCAAACTTCCATTCGCCGTAGTCGGCCGTGTCGGCGTACATCGACCAGAGGATCGCGGGGGTCGGGCCCACGAGGAAGGTGGCCAGAATGTTCAAAGTGTGCAGCAGCCAGAGCGCGTGCGGATTGACAAAGTAGAAGCTGGCCATGGTGACGGCATTGAGAAACGTCAGCCCAATCATGAGCGGACGGCGCTCGAACCAGCGCAAAAACAGCTTGGTGGAGACGGCGCCCGCGATGAACGCCAGCGAACCGGCCGACATGTAGAGCGCCGCCTTGCTTTCGTCGCGGACCACATACTTGAAATAGTAGATGATCGAAGAGCCCCGCACGGCGGTATTCGTCAGCGTGAAGAGCGCCGAGAAGAAAAGCACCACCCACGGGCCGTTCCTGAGCAAGGTCCTCACGTCCTCGCGGAGCGAGCTGACCTGGTCCGCGGGCGGCTGCACCCGCTCCCGCGTCATCGCGAACGTGTACAGGAACATGGCCACCGAGACGACGGAGAACAGGAGCATCGTGTAGCGGAATCCGGCCGCCTCGTTGCCGCCGCCGAGGAAATCCTTCAGCTTGACGACCAGCAGCGCGATCAGGAACTGGCCGCTGAAGGCACAGATGAAACGGTAGGTCGAGAGCGACGTGCGCTCCTCCGAAGAGGGGGACATCACCCCCATCAGCGCGGAATACGGAATATTGATCGCCGTATAGGCCACCCACATCAGGCCGTAGGTGACATAGGCAAAAACCAATTTGCCGTGAATGGTCAGGGACGGATTGACGAACATGATGTAGCCGATGAGCCCGTAGGGCAGCGCGCCCCAGAGGATGTAGGGCCGGAACTTGCCCCAGCGGGAATTGGTGCGGTCCGCAATCATCCCCACGAGCGGGTCCATGACGGCGTCGAAGATCCGGATCACGAGGAACATCGTGCCGACCGCCGCCGCCGCCAGCCCGAAGACATCGGTGTAGTAGAAAAGGAGAAAGAGGTTGAAGAACTGGAAGTAAAAGTTGGAGGCGGTGTCACCGAGCCCATACGCGATCTTTTCCCGAACGGTGAGATGGCCGGCGGTCGACGGCCGGCGATTGGGGGCTGCGGTGGCTGGAGCTGGGGTGTGGTTCATGCGGAATAGAGCGTGGCCCCGGGCGTCCCGGGACGCGCGCGGAGGGCTACTTCGCTGGTGGGGGGGGCGGCTGCGCCCTCTGGTCGTAAAAGGCCTTCAGGACGTAAAAGGCTTTTTTCTTGATGCCGTTCTCCCCGATGAGGCCTTTGCGATTCCAGCCGTCCTGGATGTTGGGCAGGAGCCGGCGGGGCGAGCGGAAGTCGCAAAGGATCCAAGGCGTCATCCCCCGGAGCTGGGGGATCCGCTCCAGCATCGGAAGGGTCTGGCGATAGAGGTCCTCCTGAAATTCCTCGCTGAACCGCGTCAATGCATCCGCATGGAACCCCTGCAGCGCATCACCGCCAAATTCGCTGATCAGCACCGGCTTTTGATACCGGATCGACCACTGGATTCGCCCGCATCGATCCGGCAGCCCGTCGTACCAGCCGATGTACTCGTTGAAACTGATGACGTCGGTGAACTCCCCCAAAGGATCGTCCACCACCCGGGCGTCCGCATCGCCCGTGACGCCGTGGGTCTCCATGGCGGCCGACACCAAACGGGTTCCGTCCAGCGACCGGGCCAGCGCGATCAGGCTTTCCAGAAACCGGTTCCGGGCATCGCCGATCGGGGTCTCGTTGGCCACCGACCACAGGATGACGCTGGCCCGATTCCGGTCCCGTTCGATCAGCCCGGTCAACTGATTCCGGGCGTTCTCCAGCGTTGCCGGATTGTCCCAGAGGATGGTCCAGTAGACCGGAATCTCCTCCCAAACCATGATTCCCATCTGGTCGGCCAACCGGGCCATGTGCTCACTGTGCGGGTAATGGGCGAGCCGGACGAAATTGCAGTTCAGCTCCTTCGCCCAGGTCAGCAGCATGCGTGCCTCCTCTGCGGAGCCCGCCCGGCCGCCCCGCAAGGGATTTTCCTCGTGGAGGGAGATGCCGCGCAAGAAAACCGGCTGGCCGTTCAGCAGGATTTCGGTGCCCTGCACCTCGATGCTGCGAAACCCGATCTGGTCGGCGATGCGGTCGGCGCCGGAGGAAATGGTCACCCGGTAGCATTTCGGATTCTCCGGCGACCACCGGGTCAGCCGATCCGCCGGAAGCTCCAGGCTGGCGCGACCTTCCTCGTCCGGCACGGCTTCCGCGGCGAGATTCAGTTCCGGAATATCGACCTTCACCGCCTGGCGCTGGTGCGGTCCATCCAGCCGGACTTTCACCTCGATCACGTCGCGGGTCCCCGGCTTCAGCCGGATCATCGGGTCGGCCAGGTACGTCTCGGGCGTCTCCACCAGCACCACATCCCGCGTCAGCCCGCCATAGTTCCACCAATCGGTGTTGAGGGTGGGAACTCCCTCACGCCGGCGGCGGTTGTTGACCCGGACGACAAGCGAGTTGCCGGTCTCCCGGACGAGATCGGTGATTTCGAAAGCGAAGGGAGTGAAACCACCGGCATGGCTCCCGAGCTTCTTGCCGTTAAGATAGACCTCCGCCTCGTAATTGGCCGCGCCCAAGCGGACAAACAGCCGGTTCGTTGGCGCCGACCGGCGATGGTCGAATCGCCGCCGATACCAGACCGTGCCCTCGAAATAGAAGAGTTTTTCGTCCTGCGTGTTCCAGTCGCGGGGCACGACCAGGGTGGGGCTCTGGTCAAAGCTGTATTCGACCAGCTCGGTCTTGTCCTTCGCCCGACGGTCGAGGAAGAATCCGCCCGCCGGATCGGGCGACGCGTCGAAGGGTTGGTACCGATAGTCGAAATACCCGACATCATAAGGATCGACGATGTAGTTCCATTTCCCGTCCAGGCTGACGGTGGCCCGATCCGAGAGGTCCATCATGACCGGCTGAGCGGGCAATGACAGGGTCAGGGCAAGACAGGCCGCTAACGCGTTGGTCTTCACTCCAGAAACGCCGTGCTGGTGGGAATTGCGACAGGAGGGCTGTCTTCCGGGCAGCCCGGCCGCTTTGGCGGGCAGAATACCGGCGGCCAGCCGACCCGTACAGGACATTACATCGTCTTGAAACAAGGCGCGCACTGGAGAGATGCCAGTGCGCGCCTGCTACCC
>CAZAFS010000134.1:4183-8033 GCA_964484165.1 uncultured Opitutaceae bacterium
ACACCCTTGAGCCGCCCGCCGAACTTGTAGTTGGCAAACAGGCTGAACGCATATTTGGGAGTGTCATCACCGGGAAACACGCCGGCGTTCGTGCGCGTCGAGGTATCGTCCGGATTGCCGTAGGCCACATTCAACGGTTGGTTCTCGAGGCCCCAGCTGCCGTTCGGGAAGTACCAGACCGCCCAACGATCCTGCGGGTACGGATACTTTTGCCACTGGCCAAGATTCAAGCGGGTAACCTTCGCTTGAACCGATCCATTGATCACGATTTGCAGATGGTCGTTCGGGGTGATGAGGAGCTGGCCGTCGTAGCCCTTCGATTGGTCGATGACCTGCCACGCGGCAGAACCATTGCCATTAAAGCCCACGGCATCCAGGAGAGTGGCATTGTTGATATACGGGGCACTCCCGTTAAAGGGCCAGCCGGGCCAGTTGTTGTTCCTTTTCTCCGCGTTAAACACCGCGTCCATATAGGCGGCTCCAGACGCGGTGCTCGCGTTGACATAGATGCTGCTGCCGGGACTCTGGCTGGTGCCGGTGAGCGGCGATTTTGCAGTGATGGCTCCAGCGGCCACCGCCGCATTCCACGCGGCGACCACCGTCGGGTCGGTCTGGTCCGGCGCTCCTTGGGAACTCGGGCTCACCCCGGCCAACCTCGGGTCGGCTGCCGATAGCGCATTGAAACCACCGCTCAGATCGTAGACAATCGGCTTCGACGGATCGAATTTCGCGTGGCCCATGATCGCCGGTGTCCACCACGGTTGATTCACCCAGGACGTCCGGGTGATCGTATACTTGCTGATCGTCCCGGAGATCTTCCCGTTCAGAAAATCGAACTTGATGCCGATTTCCCGGCTTTTGGCGGTGTCCGAGCCCACGGGCGCCCCGCTCACGCCGTTATGCAGTCCGCCGAAATTCGGCTGCAGGCCCTCGGACTTGATGCCATAGACCGAGAGGTTTTTCGTCAGCTTGACGATGACACCATTCTGGTAGGAATTCGTCACCGACGTCACGGCTCGGCCAACCGTGGTGGACGCGGCACTGGTCGGCGTGGCGAAGGTCGTGTCGGTCGACCAGCTGTCGATCTTATCATGCCGGAAGCCGTTCATCAAAATCACGCGATCATTCTTTAACAGCTTGGCGTAGTTATTCAGATAATAGCCGGCATCCCAGACCTTGTTTACGTTGTTCAGGTCGTTTTGAAACATGGGCGGATCAGCCGTGCCGTCCCCTTGTCTTCCGAAGACAATCGGGGTGTGCTCGAGGGGGTTCTTATAGCTATACAGGTTCGAAGTCGGACTGTACGTTTGCCAGTTGTTTGACGTGACCTGATTGTAGAGTTGGGAGAAGCCCGCGAGAACCTGATCCTCCAGGTGATACCACCGGCCTTCGAAGAGGGACTTCCGGGCGGTGAGTTCCACCCGTTCCTGATCACGGGTGGTGCTCTGGTGATTCTGGTTCCAATTGTACTTGACGACGGAGTTGGGAAAGGCGCCGAAGACCAGGTTGCCGTTGGCGACATCCTGGCCGCCAAGGCCGTTGGTGGCTCCGAACGTGTAGATCGTCTGCGACAGATTGTATCCCGGGTTTCCGGATAGAATGGGGCCGGTAATCTGTCCATTGTTGCTCTGGGTTTGGGTAGCCCAAGTCGAGTGATCATAGCCCAGAAGAAAATACGCCTCCGGGAGGAAGGTCGTCTCTTTCAAGATCTGCTGGGTGGCCTTGACCTCGATATTCGATTCCTGCTGGTCGTTGTAGGTATCCGGGCCCGAGAGATTGACCGTCCGCCGATCCGTGCCCGGCGGGTAGTAGAAGGAGACCGCTTCGAGCTGGTCATTGTTGATGGGCGTCGCGCTGTTGCCCTGGGCCGCGCGCAACGCCTGAAAGCCATATCCGTTCTGCTTCGATTTGCCGTATTCCGCATCGAACGTGACCACGGTTGAACGGGTCGGTTTCCACGCGAGGGATGGCGCCACGAAGAAGTGCGAATTCTGCTGGTAATTGATGTTGGTCGCCGAGCTCTCCCACGAGGCGCCCAAGCGATAGTCAAGGTGGTTCGCGGTGCTGACCGGTCCGGTCACGTCCAAGGCCGTGCGCATGAAATCGTACGATCCGTAGGAGACCGTGAGCATGCCCTGTTGCACGTCCACCGGTTGCTTGGTGAGGTAGTCGACCACCCCGCCGAAATTGCCCGTCCCGTAAAGGAGGGCGTTCGGTCCGGCCACGATCTCAATCCGGTCAATGTTGACGGCATCGGTCCCACTGCCGCGGAGGAAGCCGTCGCGCAGGGTGTTGTTGGTGATGAAGCCGCGGATCTTGAGCTGCACTTGGTTGATGTTCGCGGTCAGCCCCTGCGGATTGTTCACGCCGCCCGGACCATAAGGGCTGCCGTACGTGCCCGCCGTGTTCTCCAGGTCATTCTGGGTCGTGAGCATGATGCCCGAGGTGTAGGCGAGCGAACCGCGCAGATCCGTCGCGGCGATGTCGCTGATGAATTCGCTCGTCACGACATTGATCGAAATCGGAATGTCCTTGATCGCGGTATCCACGCGCGATCCCGAGATCACGTTGGTCGCGAGATAGCCTTTGTCCTTTTCGGTGCTTACCACGAAGGGCGAGAGCTTCACCACCTCCGGCTGTTCACTGGCGGGTGAGGCAGTCGTCGCGCCCGGATCGGCGGCGCGAACAATTGGGGTCAAGGCGAGCCCAAGGGCGAGCAACGCCGTCAGCGGGCGATCCAAGATCGCGTATTTTTTGGGGGTCATGGGTGGGTATGGTTAGGTGCTTCAACAAATCGCCGCAGGTCTGCTCGTTTACTCCCCAAGCGAACTTGCCGCGACGCCTGTGGCTGGACACCACAGGGTGAAAGGCAAAGGGGCCCAATCGGAGTAACCGGGGTAACCGGGAAATGGAGGATTCACTCAGAAGCGAAGTCGGGCGATTAAGAGAGCACCGATCCCGATTTGTCAACAATTATGTGCGCACATATGTCATCTTTTATGTGCGTACAAATCCACGACGTTTATTATGCCGTACTAACTTAGCTCCATTATATTACGGACAACCAATAAAATCATTAGCGGAAAGAATACGGCGTATTTGTGCATCAAAATGAGAAATTGGTGCGCACTTTTGTGTCTTGATTAAGTCAAAAGGTGCGTATAACAATCGCGAGTAAGTCCAGCTGCCGTTCCACCACTGGCCCACCTTACCTCCGTGAATCAGCAACGCCTTGCCGATATCCTGAAGCTCTCGCGCACGACCGTCTCCCGGAGTCTCACCAACCACCCGACCATTGGTGCGGAGACCCGGGCCCGCGTTCAAACGCTGGCCGCGAAGATGGGTTATCGGGGGCGGGCCACGCGGGTCGTCCGCCGGTCTCGGCAGAGCAAACCCATGACGATCGGAGTCCTCATCGGGGTTCCGGCTGAGAACGTCGTCTTGGCCACGTTCCCCTACATCCTCCAGGGCATCCAGGATCGCGCCCACTTTGAACACCTCGCGGTCGACGTGAGCTATCAAAACCCGGCCACCTTCGACACGACTTCCAAGCGTCACTCCGTCTTTCGGCACATGCGCAGCGCCGCCTGGCGCGGCGCGATTCTCATCTATCCCTTTCCCGAGCACGCCGTGGCGATGATCTCCCGGAAGATCTCCACGGTGTCCGTGCTCGATGAATACGCGTCCTTGGGCCTCGACATGGTCGATGTCGACGATGTCTCCGGTTTCCTCGCCCTGGTCGATCGCCTGGTCCAGCTCGGGCACAAACGCATCGGTTTCGTGCACTGGCATTACCCGGTCCCCAGCCTGTGGGGCTACCGGCGTTTTGGCGGCTACGTCGAGGGCATTT